>JAQBHK010000569.1:0-2546 GCA_032127815.1 Desulfobacterales bacterium | reverse complement strand
TTGTGCTGATTGTAACCAGGAGCGCCCATTAGTTAAGATTTATAGATGCTTTTTTTGTGGGAGATATTACTGCCCAGCTTGTGCGAGTCATCATTTTACCTAATATCACTGACACTGCCTCTCAAACTCGGCCACGTCCATGTGCCAGGTGCGCAGCAACACTGCATTGATCCGAGCCATGTTATTCACAAAGCCGATCCCGCGCAGGATAGATCCCAGCTCCTTGGTCGACTTAAAGCGTGTTCCCTGTATTTGCAGGTGCTTTGATATTACGTTCAGGTACAGGTGCACGCGTTCCTTATAAATTACCGCGAGGTTCTCGATGTGAACCTCGGGATTATCGTACTCGCCTTTCTTAATGTCGGCAAGAATCAGTCGTTTTACCACGGCAATATTAGTCTCGTCCTCGGACATGCGAATCTCAATCGCGTCTTTTAAGGCGCCCTCCACGACCGGGAACCACTGATCATCTTTGATTGGTTTCATAACAGCCCTTGTCAATACCATGAATTTAGTTCTGAATTTCCGCGAGCTTACAAGATCGTCCGGTGATAGCTGGATGTGCTCATTCTGACCCTCCACATACAGGTTATACATAACCTCACCGTCCGGGTACCTTAAGATATCCAGGTTATACAAGGCCCTACCCACCACGTTCGATAAGTTATTGATACCCTCACGCTGCTTGATCGAGGACAGGGTTGTCTGGAGCTCCTTCTCGCTGAGCGGAGGCTCATTGCGCGAGTTCCACCCGGTCAGTGCAATTAACGTCTGGTCCTCATCGCCCTGGAAGAAGCGCAGGTAGTACCCTGCAAGTTTGGCACAGCAATGGTTACGTTGACCCTTTTTAACCCCCCACAGGAGCTCGTGGACCCATCCAGGCTTATTTTTCGGTTTATCCGGATCGTAGGTGTCCTTTGTGGCTGTCGGAGCATCCCTGAATTTAAAATCATTAGGGCTGGTACAGTATGCAAGCAATTCCTTTGGAAGGTCCAGCAGGTCGTCGAGGCCGTGCTCGATCGGGTCGATCTTTCCCCACTGATAGTTTTGTCCTGATTTGTGCGCAGATGGCGCCACAACGATATAGGCACCGTCAGCCCTGATATCTACTTTATCTATATTACCTACGTTTGGTCGTACATTATACTCTTTACCTGGGTGAGCAAACAGCGCATGAAACCCACCCTCCGGCCGTCCCGTATCCTGCATGATGGTATCGGGCAGGTCACAAACCTTGGCTTCGAACCTCGCCCTGGCATCCGGTCCGTCGAAATCAATGGCAACCAGGTTGCTGACCTTGCCGGTCACGACTCCGATTCGAGCTTGGGGCCACTTCTTCCACCAGGTTCGAATCTGTGCTTCATCGGCCCTGAGTGTTTGAAGAGGCTTCCATTTTACATAGGGCCTTTTGTCGTTATCGGGATCTTTTGGATGCGGATCATCGATCGCTCTGATTGGGAAAACAGACCATCCTAATTGTGCATACTGCACCGCAGTTTCAACAAGACTCATATAGGTAAACCTATTTCCCAAGGATTCGTTTAATATTTTCTTCAGATAAAGCCGGTATGTTTTTCTTGTCCCATCTGTTCAGGAGCTTTAGAGCTTGTTTTGTGGTACAGAATTTTAGATAGACTTTGGCAAGCGTGGTACAGTGTTTAATCAGAACACTTTGCGGCCATCCAGATAAAAGACCAAATTGCGGCATAGGAACAATATGTTTGAGTAGTAACAACTCCTTCACATCAGCTACGCATTTGACAACACCGCCGATTCCACCGGCTGCTGTTACTAATCGCAAGAACGCTTTCTGCAGGGCGGTCGGTCCGCCGTCTTTCGACTTACATTCGAACGCAAAGAACTGGCCGTCATATACGCCCAGCGTGTCTGAGATCCCCATTTTTGAGAACGCGCCCTGGGCTATGCTAAAGAAATAACCGTCAGGGTTGAGGGTCTTTAAGAATTTTCTGATAGGTTTTTTGTTGTCGGCTTCCAGGCGGTGAATGAGTTTATCCTTATCGGTTATTTTGAACATGGAACTCCTCCTATGTGGAATTGATAATACTTGATTTTAGCTGCAAGTTCGTTGATGAGGATTTTAATGGTAGCGGTGGAGTTGGCGCTCTTTCTGATTCGAGCGTATTGTCTTGAACTGATTCCAAGAGCTTCGGCTACCTTGTCTGGGTGACCATAGTGTTTTTCTAAAATCAGCAATTTTTGTTTCATAATTTTGATGTTTAGTTTATAACAGACAAAATGTCAAGCCTGAATAAAAGATAAAAATTCTTAATTTTAGAGGTTGACAATATGTCCGATGTATGGTTTTGTGCGAATTATGAACGAAGCACTCATGAACATCAAGGGTCTAACACTGACAGACAAAAAGATCATCTTCGAAACCGGTTTTAATATAGAAACAATTAATAAGCTAAAAGAAATCGGGATGCTCTGGTCCGGCAAAAAAAAATGCTGGCACATGGACCGGAACATGATGAACGAGTATCTGTTTCGAAGACAGTTTTGTGATGAACCCATTGTCGACCAGG
>JAQBHK010000568.1:0-3152 GCA_032127815.1 Desulfobacterales bacterium | reverse complement strand
TTCCAGAGTAAGGGTAGTGTCTTCACTTTTGAGGCCGTTATGAATCGTACAGACGCCGTCTGACAAAGCAGACGCGATCAGGATGCGGTGCGTATAGCTTTTTGAGCCCGGAACCTTTACCACCGTGTCATTTATCTTTTGCGGTTTTATTTCGATCATATTTCTGTAATGGTTTCTTCTATTTTAATACCAAAATGCCGGCCGGCTTCTTCAAGGGCTACCATAACCTTATCCCCGGGCTTTAGCTTTACCACTGACAGCGCCTTGCCTTCAGGATCGGTCAACCGGATGGTCTCCGCATTTTGCAGAATACTTGTCACCTGCTTATCGCCGACAGCAGCCGTCACCATCATTAAGGGGCGTTTTTCGATTTTCAAGCGACCGACAATGGCGGATGTCGTGTTCCCCATATAATCGACAATCAAGACCTGGCCGCCGGTTGCAAGTTCAGAAAGATAGCTGGTCTTTCCTCCTGGTATGCGTGTGTAGGCATGCACCGGTCCGGCGTTTACTCTAAACGGTCTGGGAGAAACATACGGGTTGGAAATACTCTCGGCATGCACCAGAAATAAAGCACTACTGCTGTTCCCTACCAATATCCCCTGCCCCGCGGTCATTGTTGTACAGGTATCCACGCATACCCTGTCCCCCATTCCTAAAGTTTTGACTTCGGTAATTTCGGCCGCTTCCAGCAAGATTTTATCCGCTTGTAAACGTAGTTTGGAAAGTGTCTTTTTCAGTTCAACCACATCGGTTGTATGCAACAGAATATGCCTGACACCCTTTTCAAGAATACCGAAGGCGGTTTGCGCTTCTGCCAGATTTTTAACCTGTGCAATAACATTGGCACCTTTGGCGATTAAGTTCTCGAGGGGTATAATCGTCCAGTCGCTGCACTGCAGAATAACCTTTTTACTCCGGGTTAGTGTAACGATTTCTTCTTCGTCTGTACCGCTTTTTACGTTAAAAATGATTACATCTTCTCCAAGCTTTAAATCGCCGTCTTCAGATATAGTCTCAATCCGGCCTAAAGCTTTGACCTTGTCGGAATACCCCGGTGGGACCATGATACCGTCGGCACCCCCTTCCAGGGCTGTTGTTACAATTTTTTTATCCCAAGGATCGACTTTTACCCAGATTTTTCGCATTCTCCTACTCCCTAAACGGCATCGTGCCGATTGCCGTTTGTCATTTGAAATTTGTTTTTTTAATAGATCTATGTGTTATAATTTTATCCCACAAATGACTAATGACCAATGACCAGTGGCTATTCTAATAATTTTAAGGCATCTTCAACGCTGCTGTCATCATTAACAATAGCAGAAATAGCCCTGACCATACGCATCGGATCTTTATGCTGAAACACATTGCGGCCTATGGAAGCACCTGCTCCACCCGCTTTAATGGACCCACTTACCATTTCCAGAATCTCCCGGTCCGAATCCATTTTGGGTCCTCCGGCAATCACTACCGGAACCGAACAGCCTGACACAACTTCTTTAAATGTTTCCATCGAACCGGTATAAGAAACCTTGACAATGTCGGCACCCATTTCATCACCAACCCGGGCCGCATGCTTGATCACATTGACGTCAAACTCGTCTTTGATCTTTTCGCCCCTGGGATAAATCATGGCAAGCAGCGGCATGCCCCACATGCGCGCTTCATAACTTATCCTTCCAAAATCATTAAGCATCTCCTTTTCTTGACCATTTCCAAGGTTGACATGGATAGAGACAGCATCCGCGCCGAGTTTAATAGCTTCTTCAACCGAACAGACCAGAGTTTTCACATTGGGGTAAGGCGAAAGACTCGTAGAAGCGGACAAGTGAATGATCAGCCCTATATCCTTGCCGCCACCACGGTGGCCTTCACCCACAAGTCCTTTATGCTCCACGATGGCGTTTGCGCCCCCTTCCGCTACTTTTTGGATGGCGCTTTTCATGTCCTGCAGCCCGTCAATGGGACCCATTGAAATACCGTGATCCATTGGAACAATTACTGTTCTGCGCGTATTACGGTTTATGATGCGCTCCATTCGGATTCGTTTGCCTATGATCGTCATAATTTACTCCTCCTTGAAACCTTTGCAAAACGCCCCCTTTTGTCCAACTCAGGCGTCCCCGATGAGCGGGATTTGTCAACAGGCTTAAATTTTAAAGCAAAAAAGGCTGCGGGTTTTTCTTCCACAGCCTTTTTTGCATTAAAAAAGCCGTGGATTTTAAGTCTGCCCACGGCTTTTTCGCTTTGTAAGTTGGTCTTGGTATCAGCGTGCCCCAGGCGGACCGGTGGTAAAATAATACCAGTAATAAAAAAAATAATTGCCTGATGAGCTTTGTACCATTTAAACACCCTTTCTCAATTAATAAAACCGGTTTTTTCTACACCAAGGTTTTTTGTATGTCAAGGTTTTTTATAATTAGTGCCATCCATAAATAAATTTGAGCACTAAGCAGTTTCCAATTCATAAATGAGATATTTTTTCGATGAGCAAGGCCGCACAAGGGTTTTCGCCCGAGGCGTACTTTAGTACGTCGAGGGCGGCCTCTTTACAAGCCGCAGGCGCAACCCCGCGGAGAACGCCGCACATCGGAAAAATAGCCATTTATGGATGGAAACTAATTATTCGTCGTCTTCGAGTAGCGTCATCCCCTCTCCCGGATATACCCTGCGATCATCTTTCGGCGTTGGCTTTGTTAATTCCGGCCAATGTCCGGGCTGCGGATCAGGCCCTTCCAGTGCGGACGGAAGAGGTTTTTTGTCTTTCATCTTCGGATATTTTCGGATATCAACCCCTTTAATCGGAGCACTGAACTCAATAGCGATGTTGTTGGGATCAAAAGCGTAAATCGAATGGATGAATCCATGGTCGATAATCTCCGAGACCCAAATATCAGCAGCTTCAAACCTGTCTTTCAACTCCCATAAATCATCGTTGCTTTCTACCTCGACCGCAACATGATCGAAAGCAAAGGGCCCCTTAACCGGCACACCGTGGTCTTTTTCATGGATTTTAGCCACATCCGGCCACTCGAAAAATGCGATCATATCGTGAGCTGAAATTTCAAAAAAATAGTGCCGGTACCCGGGGCGTCCAAGACCGGCCACCAGACGCATGCCAAGCAAATCCCGCCAGAAACGAATGGTGGCAT
>JAQBHK010000567.1:0-4252 GCA_032127815.1 Desulfobacterales bacterium | reverse complement strand
ACTTATTATTGTTGATTGTTGATTGTTGATTGTTGATTGTTGATTTGTGGAATCGCTTCGCTCTGTTTTATTATAAAATTGATAGAATACCTTCAATCAACAATCATCCATCGAAAATAATCAATCTGCTAGCCCTTGCCGAACTTTATCAGCGTCTCCTTAAAGACGCGGTAAAAGGCGGTGTTGTCGGCTACAGCGCGTTTAAGAATCTTTTCGCAATCATCGATGTTTTTCGGATTAATCACCAGGTTGACGCTCTTGTTAAAGGCCGCCATGTTGTCGTTGGTGCGGAAACGATCGGTAACAAGGGCCACGAAGATGTTGCGCCGGGTAATCATAGGAAGCTGATCCAGGTATCTAATGACGTTGTTCAGGTCCGGGTTCGAGGTGTCATACAACTCATTGATTACTATCATGTCAAAAACGTGAAAACGCATCTGCTTGAGAACTTCTCTGGCTGAATCCGGTTCGGTGGTATTATACCCCAAATTATCCAGAGCTTTTCTGATTTTTGACCGGGCGGTCTGGTCCGGCTCGCATAAAAGGGCTGTCTCTGCGCCTTCTTCAAGGAAATCAAAAGGCTTTGCTTCGGCATCGTAGGCGTCGGAATCGACTTCATCGAGGAGAGTTTTTTCTTTAGCCGGTTCTGGTTTGGCCGCCGGTGCCGGGATCTCTTTTGGCGGCGGAGGCGCATCAGTTCGGGCGTCAATGGAAATTTTGTTCTGGCACTTGGGGCAGGTCACCGCAAAAGCCTGACCCTTGGGAATTTTTTCATCCGGAATTTTGAACTTGGCCGGGCACTTGTCACAGGCGACATCCATGATTTTCTCCTCTATAGATATTATAATGAGAGAGATATATTTTAAAAAATTGAGAGCTCCAAATAAGATGGTTTTGTAAAAAGTCAAAAAACAACGATTTGCGAACGTTTTAAGTTTTAGGTGTTAAGTTTTAAGTATCTGTTAAATAAATCAATTTTAATTACCTAAACCCTAAATCTTAAAACCTAAAACGTGATGAATTCGACTTTTTACGACGCCATCAAATAAAACCGGCTGTAGTACGCGCCGGAGGTCAAAAAGACTTACGGTCTTTCTTTCCATAACCGGTGTCTATCTTTAGTTCCTCAATATCGCTGGTAGCTTCTCCGCGGGAGCTCTTGATCGAGTCGAGTCCGCGGCCCACGATACCTTTACGGGAAGCGTACGCCATAGCCGTCTCTTCATCAATCAGTTCTTTTTTGAACAATTCCACAATATAATCATCGAAGGTGGTCATGCCGAAGGCCCTGCCGGCCTGTATGATTTCATAATAGGTCTTGCCTTCGGATTCCCCGTGCAGAATTGTGTCCTTGATCCGCAAGTTAGACCCCATAATTTCAAAGGCCGCCACCCGTCCCCCTCCGAGCTTGGGCAGGAGGCGCTGGCATACGATCCAGCGGACCGTATCGGCCAGCCGCATGCGAAGCTGATTCTCTTCATCTATCGTGAACATGCCCAGGATGCGGTTGATGGTCTGTCCCGCGTCCACAGTATGGAGGGTGCTCACCACCAGATGGCCGGTTTCAGCCGCACTGAGGCCGATTTCCACGGTTTCGCGGTCGCGCATTTCGCCCACCAGGATCACCTTGGGAGCCTGGCGCAGGGCTGCTCGCAGACCGCTGGCAAAGGCGTCGAAATCGTTGCCCATCTCACGCTGATTAAAGGTGGCTTTCTTGTGCGGGTGTTCGAATTCCACCGGGTCTTCAAGGGTCACCACATGGACTGATTTTGTTTCGTTGATTTCATTGAGGACCGCGGCCAGCGAAGTCGATTTACCGCTGCCGGTGGCACCGGTGACCAGAATGATTCCATTTTTTTCCAGGGCCATTTTGTTAAAGGCTTCGGGAAGCTGCATGTCCTGTAAAGTGGGAATTTTAGTATCCAGTTTTCGCAAAATGCAGGAGTAGTTGCTGCGCTGGGAAAAGATGTTGACCCTGAAGCGCGCCTTGCCGGGAAGCTCGTAGGACGAATCGCAGGACCCCTCGTTTAAAAGCGTTTCAGTCAGGCGCCGGTCCTGGTTGACCAGGTTGAGGGCGAAGATTTCGCCCTGAAACGGTGTCAGTTCGTTAAAAGGCGGATCGATCTCCACACCGGTGAGCTGACCCGAAGTTTCGACCTGAAACGGTTTACCTACAGTGATATTCAGGTCGGAAACATTGTCGTAGGCATCCAACATCCTTGCCAGAATATAATCGACTTCCTGTTTTTTCATAACACCACCTCATAAATAATTATGCATCCGTGAAATCACTGGGCGGAGTTTTCAAAAAGGGCCTGAATTTGCCCTTCTCGTTGGCCTTCATGTAGGCTTCGTCCCCGCTGATCCACCCTTTGTTGAGCAGATCCATGATAGCATCGTCTAAAAGCTGCATACCGTATTTCTTGCCGGTCTGAATCATGGAGTTGATCTGGTAGGTTTTGCCTTCCCGGATCAGATTGCGGACCGCCGCATTGGCAATCAAAATCTCCATAGCGGCACAGCGTCCTTTTTTATCGATGCGCTTGAACAGAACCTGTGCAATAACGGCCCGCAGTCCATCTGACAGGGTCGAGCGAATCTGGGCCTGCTCGCTGGAAGGAAAAACTTCGATAACACGGTCAACGGTTTTGGGTGCGCTGGAGGTATGCAGGGTCCCGAAAACCAAATGTCCGGTGGAGGCCGCTTCGATGGCCAAAGAGATGGTTTCCAGGTCTCTCATTTCACCCACCAGAATAATATCCGGATCTTCCCGCAGGGCCCCTTTTAAAGCGGCGGTGAACGACTTGGTATGCATGCCGACTTCGCGGTGGTTGATAATACAGCTGGCACTTTTGTGGACAAATTCAACCGGATCTTCCACCGTAATGATATGATCCTTACGAGTTTTATTGGCCGTGTCGATAATGGCGGCCAGGGTGGTAGATTTGCCGCTTCCGGTCGGGCCGGTCACCAGGACCAGGCCTCGGGGCAGTGAGGCCAGCTTGGTACATACCTGTGGAAGACCGAGCTGCTCGGCGGTCAGGATTTCTTCGGGGATCTGCCTGAAAACCGCCGCCACCCCGTATTTCTGCATAAAAAAATTTGCCCTGTACCTGGCCATGCCGGGAATTTCATAGCCGAAGTCGACATCGCCGGTCTCTTCAAACGTCTTGACCTTGTCTTCGGGTGCAATTTCATAAAGCATGCTTTTTAGATCATCATTTTCCAGGACTTTATATTTGACCCTTTCTATTTCGCCAGTCAACCTGAGGGCGGGCGGCTGTCCGGAGACAAGATGAAGGTCAGAAGCACCCTGTTCATTCATCAATTTAAAAAACGCATCTATTCTCGCCATTTTATTCTCCCAATCATTTAGGTTGTTTTAACACCTTCAATTTGGCATCTTCTTCGTCCCGGGCTTTGATTTCTTCTTGGCCGAAATCGAGGAGTTTGGTGTGGTTTTCCAGAATTGAGCGGACTTGAATTTCGATCTGGATGCGCTGGCGTTTCAGTTCGGCAATATCTTCATGGAGCTGGGCCAGCCGGTTGTGGGCTCGGTTGAGAAGTTTTTCGGCTTTAACTTCAGCGTCTGCAATGATCAGCTCAGCCGATTTCTGAGCATTGTCTTTCATCTGCTCTAACACTTTCTGGGAATTGAGCATGGCACGCTTAAAGGTTTCTTCACGCTGCCGGTATCCCTCGTTTTCAAGTTTAAGCCGACTAATTTCATCTTGCAAGCTTATGTTATTGCTCTGTAATGATTCGAAACCATCCGCCAGTTGTTCAAGGAATGCATCGACCTCACGCACATCAAAACCTCTGAACTTGATCTTAAACTGCTGCTGCTGAATATCAAGGGGTGTGAATTTCATAATAACACCTGTTTTTCACTGGTTACATAAGAGACATCGACAGCCTAAGCAGGCTATTGACAACAAAGTTTTGCAGAAAAACAATTCCCAGAATAACGATTATCGGAGAAATATCGATACCGACGAAACCGACGGGGAGTCGAGTGCGGATAGGATCTAAAATCGGTTCAGTAACGTTATGGATAAAACGTACAATAGGATTATAGGGGTCAGGATTCACCCAGGAGAGCACCGCCCGTGCCACAACGATCCACATGTAAAAAGAGAGAACATAATTAAGGACTATGGCAACTGCCTTTAAAAAATTACCTATAATAAACATATATATAAAGACCTTTTATCTTTGGGGGCTGATTGCAGAGAAAAATTTTTATTGTGAA
>JAQBHK010000566.1:0-3561 GCA_032127815.1 Desulfobacterales bacterium | reverse complement strand
GCAAGGCAGAACATTCCCTGTCCCGCTTTAGCGGGACTGCAGGGAGCTTCAATATGGGGGGCTTAATGCAAGTAAAATGTCCAAATTGTCCCAAGGTCTTTGACATTCCTGATGAACGTCTTCCAATGGGCGAAAAAATAGCTTTTCCATGCCCGGCTTGCAAGGGGACTATCGACCTCGATCTCAGATCAAAGTCTGCTCAGGATAGTGCCGGTCTATCTGAAAAAAAGCAAAAAGAGCGCCTGACAGGCGAAGCTTTGAAAAAGAAGATCTTGCGGAATGTGATGGATTTGCCGCCCATGCCTCAGACAATCTTTAAAGCTCGTGATATTATGGCAGACAAAAAGTCTGACTTCAAAGAACTTGCAACTCTATTTGAAACGGATCAAGCCATCGCCACCAAGATCTTAAAGATCGCCAACTCGCCCTACTATGGTTTGAGCGGCAAAGTTTCCTCTATTCAACACGCCACTCTCGTTCTGGGCCATAGAACCTTGGGGGACCTCATCACCATGGGGGGTACTGCCGGCCTGTTAGAGAATCCACTGACAGGTTACGGGATGGACGCAGGCGCATTGTGGAAGCATTCCCTGGCGGTAGCCTTTGGTTCAAGGATTATTGCCAACATGAAGGAACCGGCATTGGCAAACGACGCCTTTACCTCCGGTCTTATCCATGACTCGGGCAAGCTCATTCTTGATCAATATATCACGGAAAGATGGGAACTGTTCGAGGAGTTCATGGACGACGGTCAGCATACATTTCTTGAAGCTGAAAAACATATCCTGAAGCTTGACCACTCAGAAGTAGCATCTGAAGTGTGCAAAACCTGGAGTATCCCTGAACCGCTGATCGTTGCCATAAAATATCACCACTATCCTTCCGCGTCAGATGGGTGCAAATTGGCCTATATTGTCCATTTGGCAGATGCGATAGCGATGATGACCGGTCTTGGCCTTGGTATAGATGGCACATTGTATCAAATGGATGATAAAACCCTGGAAATATTGAATCTTCAAGAAGAAGACGTCAACGATATAATGGGTCAAGTCTTAGAAGCAGTTCAAAAGATTATCGCATAACAGCAGGCGGATAGTTGGAAAACAGTTGTGGGGAATCCCAGTTGTTAAATCATTGATTTTTTAAGAATTTATTAAAAACCTATTTGACAAAAAATAAGGATCACTGATGGCCAATATCAATGAGCAGGATTTGTTGGATGAAATCCGATTTGATATTAAGGAAAATGATTTATTAAAGGCCAGACTCGTTCTTTCCTCCCTTGAGCACGTGAGTCGAAAGGCCCAGAAACAGGCTTTGTTTGAGGTAAGCCGCGCCAACGACAATTTCGCGATTCCCCTATTAGCCGGTGTCATTGCCAACAGCCCTGGAATTTCCGAATCATTTCCGCAACTCAAAGAGACCTTGTTTGCCAAGGTCCTGGACAGCCCCGAGATTCTTTTGGATTTGTTATCCAACGCAGAAGATTCAGTAAACAAGGCGTTTTTAGCAGAACTTGCAGGGGAAATCCGGCTTGAGAAGGCTGGGCCGGTCTTGCTTGAAATTCTGAACAAAGAAGGCGACTTAAAAACCATTGAATCCGTCATCACCTCTTTGGGAATGATCAGTTGCCAGGCTGCCGTTGCCGCGGTCACCGAATACCTGTATTCAGGAAAGGTGGAGTTGGTTATGGCCTCAATGCGAACCCTGGGCCAGTTGGCCACGCCGGAGGCTGTAAAGATGCTTGGCGGCATGCTAGGTAGAGATTCTGATCTGGATCTTATAATTCTTGACATTATTGCTAAGATTCAGATTCCGGATGCGCTTGAAATACTCAATAAAACCCTCGACTCGCAGCATGCTCATTTAAGAACTGCAGCTAAGAAAAAACTCGGTGAAATAGGAGTGATGAGCGTTCGTGTGTTAATTAATAATCTTTCCCATAATAATCCTGATTTGGTCATTCATTCTTTGAACGTGCTCGGCGACATCGGTGACGGCGCTGCTATCCCTCAGGTCCGCAAGCTTCTACATAACTATCCCGAAAATCCGAATATTCGATTTGCAGCGTATGAGACTCTTGGAAGGCTTCCGCTGGGCAAAGGAGTTTTCATGCTGGCAGCCGGTTTGAGTGACCCCGTAGACAACGTCAGAGATGCAGCGGCCAAAGCCATTGAACGGAACTACGACGCTGTGCTGGCCGGTGGTATCAGAAATGTAACCCGTACCGGGGACATGGAGGCATTAAAGATCATAACGACAATCATCAATTCCCAGTGCAGCAATATCTTCTTGGATCTATTGGAAGAAGACTTTTTTAAAACCCCGGCCGTCAATTATCTGACCAGCAAGGCCCACCCCGATGTTCAATCTTACTTTGCCGGAATTCTTGCACAGGCAGGCCATGATGACCTTGCCAAAAAGATAATCCCGAAGAGAGTAACCGCAGGCAAAGCAAAGCTGAAGATATTTGCCGTGGACGACTCCAAAATGATTCTCAATATTTACAGAACCGCGCTTCACAATTTGGGATGCGAATCTCATCTTTTCGCGTTTCCTGCCGAGGCCCTTGAACGGATCCAAAAAGAAAAACCCGACGTAATCCTGACCGATTTAAACATGCCGGATATCACCGGTATTGATCTCACCAAGAGTGTTCGGCAATGGTACAGCAAAGAAGATTTGCCGATTATCATGATAACGACCCAGGACGAGGGTCAGGACAAAAAGACGGCATTTGATGCCGGAGTAAACGGCATTTTGCAAAAACCCTTTACCGAGGGTCAGTTGGGAAAGGCTCTGGCGAAATTCGCCGGCAAACTGTCTTCTTTATAATGTTTTGATAATGTATTAACTCCACCGGACAAATTGCGTTACCCGCACTCCTGCCTCTATCATTTCTTTAACAGCAGATTCAACAGCTGATAATCCGCCATATAATCTAGCCGATAAAACTACGATTTGGTAAAGGGGTTATGATCAAAAGAAAATGGAATAAAGGGTTTTGCATTAATTAGGTCTGGGCAGGCGGTTCGGTCATTGATTTTGCTGTTGCATCATTAGTGCTTTTATAAGGTTATTTTTTGCGTGAATATCATCAGGATTTATTCGTAACACTTCACGAAATTGGGCAATAGCTTCCTCGATATTCCCTTTTTGAAAAAGAACAACACCCAGATTAATGTGAGCTTCAACAAAATCAGGTTTTATCAGCAGTGCTTGTAAATAATGCTCGATGGCTTCTTCCGTACGCCCCTGTTTGCTAAGAGTATTGCCCAGATTGTAGTGTGCGTCAACAAAATCAGGTTTTATTCGCAACGTTCGTAAATAATGCTTGATGGCTTCTTCTATACGCCCCTGCTTTTTCAGAGCATTGCCCAGATTGTAGTGTGCGTCAACACAATCAGGCTTTATCCGCAATGCTAGTAAATAATTTTCCATGGCTTCTTCTGTACGCCCTTGCTTATACAGAGCGTTGCCCAAATTGGTTTGCACCTTCTCTCCATCAGGCTTTATCCGTAGCGCTTGTAAATAATGTTCTATGGCTTCTTCTGTTCGACC
>JAQBHK010000565.1:0-4008 GCA_032127815.1 Desulfobacterales bacterium | reverse complement strand
CAAAATTCCAACACTCCAGCACTCCAGTCATCCATGGCCTTGCAGGCGCAAGCTCACAGAATCGTCTTTGCTTTATTATATATTCACCGTATAAACAAGCTGAAACCCTCTATGGGTTATATATCTTTACCGTAAATATTTCGGGCTCGGCACCGACAAGGGTCGTTTTCAGCGGAAGTACAATGGACGCACGTCTTACATACATGCCGGGTTTTAGGCCTTTGAGATCAACATATACTTTTATGCCTTTTTCAGTATAAAGCTTTTCAAGGACATTAACCGGTCCTTTTACCTCAACATTTACACCGGGTGGTGAAATGCTGTATTGATACTGCGTGTCACGGCCTTCAACAAAAATATCAGGATAAAGTTTTGCGGCAACTTTTTCTTCAATAAATACTTCAGCAAAAACAACTTTTGAAGCAGAGACGACCTCAAGGTCTTCGGCCAGGTCAAGGGCTATTTCTTTTTTAAAAGACTCCGACAGCCCTTTAATGTCGATCGGTTTTGTCAGGACTTTTTCCATGGGTCCCAGAGTATTTTGCGGTCCTCGCAGGACAGCCGACAATGGTTTCGCGACAGCACCGGCAACGATAAAGCCTGAGGCCGGCTTTCCGGAAAGAGAAATAATAACCGGAACTTCCTTTTTGATTTCGTTTTCAATCCTGACGGTTAAAAGTTCCGGATTGATCTTAATGATCGTGACTCCTTTGGGCAGGGCAATGCGGTTTTGGTCGAAATAAATCGTTTTGACGCCGACACCTGCACCGGAGATATCCAGCAAATATTTAGGTTTCAGCTTAGCAAGGGTCTCAAGGGCGGATTTCGGACCTCGAACACGAATCTCTATGCCTTTTAAATGAGATCCGGTAACGGTCAATTCCGAAGGAATTCCGCTAATCTCAACAGGAATAAAAAATTCGGCTTCATGGGCAGTAAAGCCGGAACACGATAAAACGGCCGTAACTCCCAATAAAAAGCAAAAAACAAGCCACTTTGCATGCCTGCGGCGGAAAATGGCCCAAAGTCTGTGGTTGGTCATGGCGAATTTTTTATTGCATCAATAATTTTCAAAGTAGCGCGCGTATTGGCAACGTTATGGACCCTTATAATGTGGGCACCATTTAAAGCTGAAGCGGCAACCGCTGCCTGGGTGCCGATCTCTACCATCGGCAAGTCAGGCTGAATATCCTCAAGATTTTTGTCTTTAAGGATGTTGCGCAAAAACGCTTTTCTGGAAGGTCCGATCATAATGGGAACATCCAGCGCTTTGAATTGACTAAGATGCCCAATTAGTGAAAGGTTGTGCGCTACTGCTTTTCCAAAACCGATTCCCGGATCGATTATTATCTTTGATTTTGAAATTCCTTTTTCTACGGCACGCTCGATAGCTTTTTCAAGAAAGGTTTTAATTTCTAAAATAAGATCATCATATGCGGGAGCAACTTGCATGGTTTTAGGCGTTCCGAGCATGTGCATTAAAATAACCGGAACATCGTATTCAGCCGCCAGTTTTGCCAAATTATCATCAAGGCGCAGCGCCGACACATCGTTGATGATGGAGGCGCCGGCTTCAAGAGCCCTGCGGGCCACTTCGGCCTTGGTAGTATCGATGGAAATGGGAATCGAAACCCGGGCTGCAAGTTTTTCAATTACCGGTACAACCCGGCGGATTTCTTCTTCCACAGATACCTGATCAGAAAAAGGGCGCGTCGATTCTCCCCCGATATCAAGAATGTCAGCTCCATCTTGGTACAATTTTTGGCCTTGAGCCACAGCCTTGTCGAATGCAAAAAAATTACCCCCGTCTGAAAAAGAATCGGGGGTTATATTCAAAATGCCCATAATGCGGGTCTGCTTACCTAAAACAAGTCTGTGTTCACCCCAAGAGAGATTATAGATGTCCATTTCAAAGTTCTCACTTTTAAAATGCCGGTTACTTGTCGGAAGCTTCTGTTTTTGTTTCGGTTTCAGGTTTTGCTGCTGCCTGAGCTTTTGCGGTATCTATATTCTCTGCCTTTGTTTCGGCTTGGGCGTGCGTCTCCTTTTCCTTTTCTTGGTCATTATTATGTTTTGACGGAAACTCAAACCCCGGTTTCATGGAGACAATCAGTTTATCCAGTTCGGCGCCCATGACGGTCTCTTTTTCAAGCAGGCGATCGGCCAGGGCATGCAGTACCTCTACATTTTCCTTTATAACTTTCTTGGCGCGTTTGTAGGCATTATTGATCAGTTTGGTGATTTCTTCGTCAATTTTTCTCGCGGTTGTGTCGGAATAATCTCTGTGCTGAGCAATTTCGCGACCCAAGAAAACATGATCTTCGCCTTTGGCATAAGAAAGCGGACCCAGTTCATCGCTCATACCCCAGCTACGCACCATTTTCGTGGCAACCTCCGTGGCCCGTTTGATATCGTTGGAGGCACCGGTACTGATGCGGTTAAAAACAATCTCTTCGGCCACGCGCCCGCCCAAAGCTACCGATAATTCGCTTTCAAGCTGATCTTTATATTTAAAGTCGCTCTCTTCGGGTAAAAACCACGTAATCCCGGCCGCATGTCCCCTGGGAATAATGGTAATCTTGTTGACGGCGTCTGTTCCGGGCAGCAAACGGGCTACCAGGGCATGTCCGCCTTCATGGTATGCCGTTGTTTTGCGGTCTTCCTCCCTGATGACTTTCGATTTGCGTTCCAGACCCATGTAAACCTTGTCCTTGGCATCGTCCAGGTCGGTCATATCGATTTTTTCTTTGTTCCTTTTTGGCACCAAGAAGGGCGGCCTCGTTAACCAGGTTTTCCAGGTCGGCACCGGAGAAACCGGGTGTACCCTTAGCAAGGACAACAAGGTTCACGTCAGGACCCATCGGCGTTTTTTTCATGTGAACCCTCAATATTTTTTCGCGGCCGAGAATGTCAGGCAGGGGTACAACCACCTGGCGGTCGAAACGCCCCGGGCGCAGCAGAGCAGGATCCAGGACATCAGGCCGGTTTGTAGCGGATATAAGGATCACGCCTTCATTCGATTCAAATCCGTCCATTTCGACCAGAAGCTGATTCAAGGTCTGTTCTCTTTCGTCGTGTCCGCCTCCCAGGCCTGCTCCCCGGTGCCGGCCGACGGCATCGATTTCGTCGATGAAAATTATGCAGGGCGCATTCTTTTTGCCCTGGACAAAAAGGTCTCTGACACGCGAGGCACCCACGCCGACAAACATTTCTACAAAATCCGAGCCGCTGATATTAAAGAACGGAACATCGGCCTCCCCGGCGATAGCACGCGCCAGTAAGGTTTTGCCGGTACCCGGAGATCCCATCAGTAGAACACCTTTAGGTATCCGCCCGCCAAGGCGTGTAAATTTTTTGGGCTCCTTGAGAAACTCAACAATTTCGCCCAGTTCTTCTTTGGCTTCATCAATTCCGGCAACATCTTCAAAAGTTACTTTCTTTGACTGGTCTGATTGCAGTCGGGCCCGGCTCTTGCCGAAAGACATGGCTTTGCCGCCGCCGGATTGCATCTGGCGCATGAAAAAAATCCATACGCCAATGAGTACAATCATCGGGAACCACGAAACCAGGACTGACATATACCAGGGAGATTCAGCCGGTGGTTTGGCACTGATTGCAACCTTCTTATTTCTAAGGATTTTAATCAGGTCCGTATCCCGGGGTGCATATACCTTGAGGCGGTTGTGGTTTAAATCCGTTACAATGAGTTCTTGTCCCTGGATAACGACTTCGCTGACACGCTCGCTTTCGACCATGCCAAGAAATTCGGTGTAACTGATCTTTGTTTCAGCCAACTGCTGTTGATTAAACAGATTATACAGCATGACCATCATCAGTGTGATGACCAGCCATAGCGCCAGATTTTTGTAAAATGGATTCAAAGGTCTTTACCCCCTGCAAACGATTTCTAATTTATAAGAGTTATATTAATCATTATTGCCAATTAGGCAAGTATAAGTTCTCCTTTAAGAATAGTGCCGGTCGACGGTATCACTTTCACAGATTCAT
>JAQBHK010000564.1:0-5332 GCA_032127815.1 Desulfobacterales bacterium | reverse complement strand
GGGCCCCGATAGCGGGATCTACGCTTCGCTTCGACAGGCGGGGCAGGTAGGATTCTCAGGATATTTGAATGCGCGTTCTTTTAGGTTTTAATATAAAATGAAGTTCGTAGCCCAGGATCTGTGCATATTTATTTATGGTATGAAGGGAAATATGGTCATCTTTTGCATTTTCGATTTTTGAAATACTTTGTTGGCTGAGAGACCATTTTTCAGCAACTTCGCATTGAGTTAGCTTCAGGTTTTTCCTGGCTTCCCTTAGTTTGGCAGCAAGAAGCAGTTCACCTTTTCGTTTTTCCACGGCCTCTGTGAATCCGGGCATTTTTTTCTCTTTGTTTGATATTAGTCGATCAAAGTCATCCATTTTTATCTCCCTTCACTTGTTCAAGGTAATTCTTTTTCAATGTTGCAATTGAGGCAACTTGCAGGGCATTCGCGGTAAATTACTACAGCTTCACGCCCTGCGGCGAAATCGGCAATTGCAGATTTTAGGTAATATTGGACTGTAATATCAAAAAGATCCAAAGAGGAAACAAAAGAATAAGCAATTTAACGAGATAGGAAAAATTTCAAATAAATTAGGGGAAATAGCTACTATTTATAAATATCGCCTCTGGGACCTATATGGTCGATATAGATTGTGCTTTCAGACTCATCAAACCAAAAAATTACTCTCAAATTGCCTAATCGGATCCTGCTGTAGCCAGCCCATTCGCCAACCATATGCCTTATTCCCGGCATATCCAGAGGATTTTCTTCCAAACGTTTGAGTACTTTTTTAACTTGATATTTTTGTTCTTTAGGAAGCTTTTCTATATATTTAGCAGCACGTCGATGGACGACAACTTTGTTCATTTAACGGAATCCAAATCTACATAAGCATCGGTCTTTCCCGCTTCTCTATCCCTGCGTGCCTCTTGGAGATCGCTAATAGCACTGTCGTCTAAATCTAAACCCAACAATTCCTCAATTTTCTTGAAATCTTCAAATTGAATGAGAACCTCTTTGGGGTTTCCGTGCTCATCTACAACGTATTTTTTTTCTATACTTATCATGGCAGCTCCTTTAAATTGTTACAATAAATAATAACAACCGTTTGTGTTATAGTCAAGAGATTAGACATAGACATAATTTTCCCCTAAAATCTGCATGAATTGCTCTTGGGAAACCTCAGAGAGGACTAAAATACAAAAATTTTCCTTTTATTGGGACACAGGTTTACGCAGATTGACATAGATTAAAAGAAATCATCCTCTCGAAAAAACATAAAATATCATAAATAAAAACTTTAATCACGAGAACACCCCGGTTAAATAGGCCCGCCCGGTGGAATCCTCCGCAGGAGGTCCGCAAGGTGGAATTCCATTGGGCAAGCATTTAACGGGGCAGGCCCAGTACGATCTTACGGACCTCCCCCATAGTTTTCCAACCTGTTGTTGGGCGAAACGTGTGGATTTTAGCTTGCTACTTGTAGGGCTTCTTGAGCTTCACGGGGCAGTTTAAGGAGAATGAAATAGGACTCTGGATAGAGATAATCTTCACCTGACTCGTCAATGACCCTCAGATATCCTTCTTTTGAAGCTTCATCGTCAGGTAAGACTTGATATATTTTACGTCTTTCCAAATCCTTACAATCCCTATTTTCTACGCAAAGCATAAACCGGTTTTTGCTATTTTGTGCCATGGTTTTAATCCAATAATCGTTTAATTTTAATTTTTCTTCTGCCAATACCGTGGGCTTCATACCAATGCAATTCAGCATTACGGATACTACCGCTCTGAAGACGAACCTTAGAGACTCCTTTCATTTTACGCCAACGACCAAGGCCTCACGCTTTCTTTTCCTTAAGTTGTAAGGTCTCTTTTACAAGATTTTTTTCGTGATCAAAGTTAACGGCCCGTTGCAGCATGATTTTCTGGGCCATAACGGGCCCTGCGCCGTGCCAGGTGCCTACTCCGTGGAGCCCCGCTGTCCAGTGCTGCAATAGCTTGGTTACCTTCATGATGTTTTCCGTGGGCTCTTCCGACCCGAAGCTGTAAAACTCTTCCACGTAATCTTGCACATCCGGGTTCTTCAACTCCTTTAAAGAAGGCATGGTTACGACAAGCCCTCCGCCGATATCTCCTGCCAGGGCCATGGCACGCCAAAAGGCATTGCAAATATTGAGCTTGGCTACATTGCCCATCACTTCATCCGGCAGATAAACCCCGGATCCGGGAGGGTCCTCGGCCCCTTCACGGGCAGCGGCCAGGCCGCAGGCACGGCCCGTTTCCCTCAGTACCACCATTTCCGTTATTTGCTCATTGATATGGGCAACCTTTTCCAGGCCCTTGTATTCCTGGATAAGCTTGGAGGCTCCGATGATCTGGTTCAAAAATCCCACCTTACATGTTCCGCCGCAGGTCATACGGTGGGTTTTGGCAAACCGGGATACGATCTTCCCGGAATATCGGGTTTCACCGCAGTGAAAGACCCTCTCCCAGGGTACGAAGACGTTATCGAAAATGACCATGGAAGTCTCCCGCTGACCGAAGACGGGATTGCCCAATTCATATAGATCATCCGCCATTTCCCTCTCGGCCGAGTATGGGGAAAACTGGCAGACATATGTGATCCCTTGCGCGTCGGTGGGAGTGGCAAAGGCCACGGCGTAGTCCTCCTCCCCTTGCCTGTGGGACGATTGCGGCAACACCACCAGTTCGTGGCTTGCATAAGCACCGCTTATGTTGATTTTGGCACCCCGGACAACGACACCCTTCTCGTTCTTTTCCACCACTTTCAGGGAGAGATAAGGGTCCGGCCAATCCAGGGTTTTCTTGTCCCGCCTGCCCCTGGGTTCGGTCAAGGCGCCGGCAACTGAGAGGTCATTTTCCTGAACCGTCCGGAGGAATTTCATAAAGCGCGGGTGATAATTTGTCCCCAGGTCCTGATCCATTTCCCAGGTGGTGCCGGCCAGGGCATGGAAGGCGTCGTAGCCCACGCAACGATATATGCAGGTTCCCAGTCTCTCTGCCGTGAATGTTCCTGCTTCAGCCTTTTTGACTAAATCCTCTATGCCGGCGCTCACATAGGTGTAGCGATTGACCACGTCATCAATCAGAGGTGAGTAACAGGACATGATATCCTTATATTTCGGATCCAGGGCCCAGCGATAACTGGCTTTGTTGGACTCCACAACAGTGCGGGTGTTGGGGTTTTCAAGGACATTCTCCACCCTCTTGCCGTTCATATACACCTTCGGTTTCATTTTTTTTAGGCTATCTTCAAACTGCTCGGGGGTCATTAAGGCCATTTGGTTCTCCTTTATTTATGTCTTGAAAAGCCTGGTCCTCTGGGCCAGGATTCTTTACTCATTCCTTTTCAATTTCTTTATCTCTTCTATCGATTTCATTTCTCCTGTCCGGCTCGGTGTATTCAGGATCATGAAACTGTCTGCGGTCTTCCCCGGAACGCTGCATCATTGAGGTGTAGAGATTGATGAATTTATCCACCTGAGATTTCTGATCGTCGGTCAGTTCGCCAAATTGCATACTGCGCTGCCATATGTTTTTAGAACTTAAAAGAAACGTACCGGCTATTTTATGATCCGAAACGGTTTTGACCGGAATTTGGTCAAGATAAAAACCAGCGTCTGAAATGAACAAATCTATTTCAAAAGATTCTTTTAAACGTTTGCCCTTGTAGGTGGCTGCAAGGCCCTCCGCGCTAATATTAATAATTTGGCCCATTACTGTAGGTTGATAACGTAACACTGTGTAAGCACCGTCTTTAACCTCAAATCGTTTGTGCTTCCTCTTGTCATCGGTTTTTTCCTTCTTTTCCATGATATACCTCCTTGAAGGTAACTATTTTGTACCTAGGTTAAGCGGTTCAACGTTCAAGCCCGCCCTGGCGCGACGACCGTTATGAAGGATATCAACCCTCTGCTATTAAAATATATAACTTGGATCCAACTCCTTGAAATCAGGTCTGGGCCAGGGGTTCCAGGTTGATGAGCCCTAACAGGCTCAGTTTAAAAGAGTTACGCCTCCATAGAGACGGCAAGCAATTCTCACCCAATGAGTGTGATAGACCAATCCTGACATTGAGTTGTAACGTTAAGTAATGTCAAGATGTGATAACCTTTGAACCCTGAACCTAGAACCGATCAGTTTAGTTAGTATACAATGCCACGATAAGGAAAGCAGGTCAAGATTAGTGCGTACAGGGTAACTAGCAAGGTATTGTCTGTAACCGATGGCTGATTTTTTATTAGAAACGGATTCCCATAAGGTCCGCTCGGTTTGATCGGCGGCCTTGATGCTTTTTTTTGCTTACTCACGCACCGGAACAGGGGCGGTCATTATCTTTAGCGGCAGCTGGCCGACAGGTACGATCTGGGCGATACCGGTCCGGTCGCCGGCTGCTTGTGCCGTCAATGTGTTTTTATGTGCAAGCCGCATGCTAAAGGTTCCTTTTCCAGCTCCGGCGGTGAGTAAGCCGCCACCCGAGACCGCATAATTGCCGGCGATTATACTATTATCAAAATCGATAAAGCCTACTGAATATTTGATGTTCCAGACATGGGGAAAAGCGGTCCATGTGCAAGTGAAGTTGCTTTCAATTTCGATCTGGTCCTTAGACAAAACAGTGAGCTCTGTATAGGCATCCTGGCAGAATACAGGAGTTCCAACCCATCTGATCGTAGCGTCCATTTTAAATTTTATCTGAAAGGTCTGCTTGTCGAGTCCGACCTGAATGAAGTATGGTTTTTTAATTGAGGCAACACCCGGTATGGGTCCGCCTTGAACGTACCATTTTAGCGCTTCGTTCTTGCAGGCTTTAAAGCTTGAATCCGATTCGCACAAGACAGCCTCGGAATTCTCATTGGCTTTCAACATCATCAGAAGTCCGCCAATCAGTTCATCTTTGGTGAAACGGCTTGAAACCGGGCCGCACTCACCGTTCAGGCAGGCCTCTGTTTTTTCGGTTTTTTGCAGCATACTGTCGGTTGTGGCGGGCATCCGGCGATGATGAGCCCTGCAAGCATAAAGACCGCCATCCGCAAAAAGGCATCGCCGGCAGCACGGCACTTGCGTGCCGGTATCGATATTCGGCAGGGCTTTTTTGAAATATAAATTGGCAAAAGTTTTAACCCATTAATATATTAATGCTTTACAAGTGTTAACTCAACTTTCGGGATTCATGATTTTGCGCAAAAAATAATTTGCTGTCACTTTGCGAACTCGCCTCTAAAGATGCCTAACATCAGCGCAGGCCATATGTTCTAAAAAGTTTTGAGGTTTCGGAAGCAGTTCTTTTCTAATAGACGGCTATATAGGCGCTGATGTAAGG
>JAQBHK010000563.1:0-10202 GCA_032127815.1 Desulfobacterales bacterium | reverse complement strand
CAGGAAATCAAAGGATCGATCGTCAACACATCCTCCTTGATTGCAGTATTCGGCGGTGTCACAGTACCTGCTTATGCGGCAACAAAAGGTGGGTTGACTCAGTTGACAAAGTCCTTGTGCAATGATTTGGGCAAATACGGTATTCGCGTCAACGCCATTGGACCAGGCTGGGTAAAAACCGAGATGACCGAAGCGGTTCAAAACAATCCGGAGCGGTTCCAGGCCATATCGGCTCGCATCCCTTTAGGCCGATGGGCGAACCCTGAAGATTTGGCCGGGTTGGCCGTTTTTCTGGCTTCCGCAGCATCGGCGTACATCACCGGTCAGGTCATTTTCATAGATGGCGGCTATCTATCCATGTAGCGACATCATGCCATCAAGTGAAAAAACAATCACAAATTTTAAGGAGAGCAAAATGGATATTAGACAACCCGCCAATCCAAAGGATTTTGAGTCTTACACCACCGAACGCATGCGGGAGGAATTCCTGGTGCAAAATCTGTTCCTCCCAGGATCGGTGAACCTGACTTATAGCTACATAGACCGGATGATCATAGGGGGTATCTGTCCGGATAAGCCTTTGACGCTTGAAGGCGGCAAGGAGCTAGGAACTGCTTATTTCTTGGAACGCAGGGAACTGGGTGTGATCAATGTCGGTCCGGTCGGGTCCGTTCAGGTTGACGGTCAGACCTACGAGTTGACCAGGAACGATGGGTTGTACGTCGGCCAAGGCGTAAATAACGTGGTTTTCTCCAGCAAAAACCCCGCTGAACCGGCCCGTTTTTATCTTCTCAGCGGTCCGGCTCACAAAGCTTATCCCACACAAAAAGTCACGATGGATGAAGCCGAATCAGTTCGTATAGGGACATCCGAACAGTGCAACGTGCGGATACTGAACAAATACATCCATCCTGACGGTGTGCAAAGCGCCAACCTGGTCATGGGCTTGACAGTCGTAGAGCCGGGCAATATCTGGAACAGCATGCCGCCTTGCCATACGCATGCCCGTCGAATGGAAGTTTACTTCTATTACGATCTGAAGCCGGGTGCTGTCTTGTTTCATCTTATGGGGGAACCAGAATGCACTCGTCATATAGTGATGCGCAACGAGGAAGCTGTAATCTCGCCAAGCTGGTCAATACACGCCGGCGCCGGTACGTCGGACTATTGTTTTATATGGGGAATGGTCGGAGACAACCAGGCGTTTAGCGACATGGACGTGGTCACTGTCGAACGACTTAAATAAGAACAGAGAAGGAGCGCAGCCAGCACTCATCAAGGTAAAGCATTAATGGCTCATATTCTTTCTGTGAGTTATTGCAGCGATGTCTGAGTAAAACAAGGGTGATAGCCATGTTTTCCCGAAAGGTCATTGATGAATTGGAACTCTGGGCCAAGAACGAAAATCGAAAACCACGGCTTTTAATGTTCGGAAGTGATTTGCTAAAACCTTAGCTCTTTTATTTTAGGAAGATCGATAGGCTTTTCAAGGACCGGTTCAAAGGCAACGGATCCGACGACACGGTTTTGATCCGGCGTTGCGGTTCCCCACCAATTGTTTTGGGCGACGACGTCATCTGCGCTTTCAAGCACCTTCAGTTCCCACTCCCCATTGTTTGCGATATTGTTGTTCGCAATCGATGCATCCGCCGCCTGAAGCATAATCCCCCCCCCTTTGTTTTCCGAAACGACCGATCCGGTGAGATTCAGCTTCCCGTTACGAACCGCAACGCCTACTTTTTCTGAAGACTGAATCAGGCTTTGTTGGATTTTAGCAGACCCTTTGTCGAGCACCACGGCCCACACATTGTCCTGAAAGTTGCATTGATTTATATCAATAACAGAGTCCACAACCCTTATCCCATATTGGGCTCCGGAAATTTCACAGTGGGTAAAAAGGTTTTCGCCCTGGTTTTTCGCCAGCAGTATACCCTTCCAGCCGGAGGCCCCCATTCCTGAAAAAATGACCGGGTTTTCGAAGGTCCCCTGTGCGCGAAGCGTACCTTTGGCAATAATTCCGAAATTTCGACTCCAGATAACCGTGCCGGGTTCTATCGTCACCGTTACACCCTCTTCGACCAACAGGGCTTCATCGACGAGATAAGGGCTGTTTTTAGACGTTAACACCATATCCTCGGATATTTTTGCCGGCAAGGTAGTCGGATGCCCCAGTGATACCGGCCCGAGAACATCCACCCACCGGCTTTCCAGACCGTTTTTGGATTTGAGCCGGCCTGCCAAATGGCTCATAAGTACGCGATCGTCGGCTTTGACCTGATAGGCGCCAACATAAACGCCGGGTTCTTTTTCCGCCAGCGGGAGGTGTCTAATCGATTCCGATATGTCCCAGAAGCCTTTGTGCCCCGGCTCCCCGATGAGTACAGTTTTTAAGGTCTCTCCTGTGCTCAGCAATCTTCCAGCGCCGTTGTGGACAAATTCTTTAATTTGCGGCGGCGGTTCGGACACGACTGAAGTGTTGGGAATGGTGCTTACCATTTCCATGCTAAGGTCCATGGAGGCTTTCATGGCCGAAGCATTCTTGTAGCTGATAAAGGTTGTGACAAGGCCTATCGCCAGGTTTGTCAAGCTCAGAGGGATTTCACCGGATCGAATATGCGCCGTATGCTCATGCTCCCATAAAACTTTTCCGCGGCGGCAATGGATCATCCTGGCCTTCAGGCCGGCCTGGACATCTGAGTAAAGCAGCGCATACTGCTTGCCAAAGCTGATTACCTCGCCGGTAATTATGGCATCGACTCCGAAAAGTTGTCCGGTTTTTGCAGGATGAACAGGCGCGCCTGAAACAATTGCCTCATACAGATTTTTTTTCTTTAAGATTTCGTCGATAGTGCCGGGCTCGACGTCAATGTAATTCAGGGAACTGAAAAAGTTATAAAACATCTTGCGAACGATCACTGCGGCATTCGGATCATTGGTTTTGTTGACAAACGGCAGTATGGCAACCTTACGCGGCGGCGCAAACTCTTTTGACAATTTCGCCCGAATCGGTTCTAAAACTTTCTGGGCCCCGCATCCAATTATTAGTAGCGAAAAAAGAATGACAATGGCGGGCCGGCGTTGTCTTTTTCTTACCATGGTGTTTCAGACTTTCCTTGTTTTTCTTGTTTTTCTTCTTCGAAAAGGTATTTCATGATCCAGGTTGATTCAGTTCCTGAATCTTCCAGCATGCGCTTAATCCGTTCCTGCTGGCTTGCCGTTGCTTTTTCTTCGGTTGGCAGGGTTTTTGAAGGTTTCGGCCCGGCCAGGTTGTTTTGGCAAACTTTTATTTTCTCTCTGACCTCCGCATCGTCCGGGTTCATCAGGGCATAGCTCTCAAAACTGGCCAAAGCCTGCTCCCACGCTTTTTCATCAAAATCACGGCTTCCCTGGTTTTTGAAATAAGACTGCATGGTACCGATTTGTTCCAGGGCAGCGGCGTTGTCGGGATCGATGGCAAGCACGGCCTGATAAAGGGAATAGGCATTATTATTCATGGGCCTTAAGTATTGTTTGGCCTTAAAGTTGCGTTCGGCCTTTTGCAGCAGTTTTGCCACGGTTTGGCGTTTCTGCTGCTCGGCAATACGCTGCTGCTCGTCGGCCAGATCCCTGGCAATCGCCTTTTGTTCCCGCGAGCTTCTCTCGGTTACGATCCTGGATTCGGCAAGGTTGTTTCGGCAAACAAAGATTTTATTGTTGATGTTCGGATTGGCCGGATCAATCAAGGCGTAGCTTTCAAAACTTTCCAATGCCAAGGTCCATTTTTTTTTGGCAAAGAAATCGGTGCCGCGACGCAAAAAATAGGATTTTATAGCTTTGATTCTTTCCAAAGCGTTGCTGTTGTTCGGCTCAATGGCAAGAACCGCTTGATAGGTCGAGTAGGCATTGTTGTTTAATGGCGCCAGGTATTGTTGGGCCTTATAGCTGGTTTCTGCTTTTTGAAGCAGTTTTGCTAAGGTCTGACGTTTCTGCTGTTCGGCAAGGCGCTGCTGCTGGTCGGCAAGCCATATGCGGCTGATCGACTTTTGAGCTTTGGTATAAGATAGACTGTCAGCGCGGATAAGCGAGTATTCCCGCAGCGCCTCACGAGGCTTGCCGGCGTCTTCCAGTTCCTGACCGACGGCGAACCGGAGCTGATCTATTTCATCCCAGAGAAGCGACGCCTCCTTGCCGCCTCCGTATTCTTTGAGGTAGGCGGCGAGAAACTGTTTTGCTTCTTTCAGGTTGCCGGATTTGGCAATCAGCCGGACCTGCTTTAAGGTTGAATTGGCAAGCAGCTTTTTTGCATCGAGGGTATCCTCCGCTGAGATCTCTTGCGCCAGGAGACCTTCTATAATTTTTCGACCGCTTTCATACCTTTCAAAAGAAAATTCTAAAGATGCCCTTTTCAGGATACGACCGGTTTCCCAGGGCGCATAGACGTGTCGGTAAGCAAGGTATCCACCCATTATCAAAAACAGACAAATAAAAAACCCCAAAACAGCCAGGGAAGGTCCTTGTTTTTTTACTACGACTGTCTCCGGCCGGGTATCTTTGGGGATGTCCGACATGAATGACAAGAGATCGGCGCCCAGCTGAATCTGGTCCCCTGAATAAAGCCGAAGGCGATCGATCTCTTCATTGTTGACAATTACGGGGCTGTGAGGGCTGAGCCTTACGGCAACATATCCGTCCGCCTCTTTTTCAATGGCACAGTGCATGCGTGAAACGGTCTGGTTATCCAGATGAATATCCGCTTCGGCGGATCTGCCGATCGTCAAACGATCCTTGTTCAAAGGATACATCTGAGTCTGGCCGGATAAGGTTTCCAATACAAGGCGGGGGCCGATTTCATGGTGAAGCGTCTCGGCCATCACGATGGTTTTGTCTTCCTCTTCCTGCTGAAGCGGCGCGGTCATTAATAGCGTGCGGTCATCTTCGATGGCCCTGAGGTCTTGTGCCCGGGATGAAATAAAGACCAGATTGTAAGGGCCGACCTGAAGCTGGTCACCGGAGTAGAGCCGTTGCCGGCGGATATCTTTGTTGTTAACCAACAACGGGTTAAATTCACTCAACTTTACGGCAACATACTCGTCGGCCTCTTTTTCAATAGCACAGTGCCTGCGCGAAACGGTTTGGTCATCCAGATGGATATCCGCGTCAGCGGATCTGCCGATGATCACCCGGTCTTTTTTGATCGAAAAGTCATGTGGTTTTCCCGATTCTGTTTCAAGAACAAGGCGGAGGGTTGGTTCTTTTTGGTCTTGGCCTTCTTCAATTCGTACAAGAAACTGCGTCTGCCCAAACAAGATGTGGTCTTCGTTTTCGAGGTAACCTTTTTTAATTGGTTGGCCGTTTATTTCAACAGGATTCAGCCCTAAATTCTCGATGACGTACCGCTCTTTTATTAATGTCACGCGTGCATGGTGGCGGGACACTTCCTCATCGAGAATTTGAATATGACAGTCTTCGGATCGACCGATTAAAAAATCGGTCTCCGTGGACAAATAGGATTCAGCCGAATCAGACAATGCAATGAACCTGATTTGTGGCACGACATTTCCCTTAAACTGTCTTTGATGGAGGCATGTTGTAAAAATAGAAGATGCAAATTTGTCTCTATCCACCTATTTTTAAAACATAACTGGGTGATAAAGTCAATGGTGGCCGGTGGCCTGAACCCTTCATCCCATGCCTTAGCTCACCAAACATCATTGCGCCGGTCAACCTCGCAAAGACCGGGCCCTTCGTCATCGACCTCTCCGCTGGCGCGATCGCCGGAATGGTGGACTTCAAACTGCAGGCTTACAGCAACATCGAGAAACCTGCGGGGGGCCCGGACTGGACCACGATGTTCGCGGTCCAGTTCCTGTTTCCGAAGTAAATGTCCTTATAGACTGAGATCTTTTTATTCTGAACTATAAAACCGGAATTGCTCTGCCAATTGCGGTAGCTGATGGACGGGCCAGACAGAAATTTGTTCCTCTGCCGGATAGCTGTGCTGCCCGGGATAGATGATCCAGAGGTGCTGGAGATTCAGATCGTTAAGCGCGATGTGCATAGACTTGGTTATTTTGGGTGCTTCGCTGAATTTAAATTCAACACCAAAGCGGCGGCCCTGATGGAAAAATAAAAGATCGAGTTCCGCACCGCTGTGCGTGGACCAGAAATACATCTGGGAAGGCCTCACAATTTGCATGAATTGGCTGAGGGCAAACCCTTCCCACGAAGCGCCAACCCGGGGGTGTCCCCAGAGGCCGTGCATGGAGACGATATTGAGCAGGGCATGGAGAATCCCGGAATCTCTCAGATAGATTTTGGGAGATTTGACCTGACGTTTGCCGATGTTTTCGTGCCAGGGCTGAAGCTGATGTACCATGAAGGTGCCGGTAAGGATGTCAAGATAGGAACGTACGGTCTTTCCGGTTAGGCCCATGGAGCGGGCAAACTCTGAGGCGTTCCAGAGCTGTCCATGATAATGTGCCAGCATAGTCCAGAAGCGGCGCATGGCAGCCGAAGGTATGGTGATTCCCAGTTGAGGGATGTCTCGTTCCAAAAAAGTGTGGATAAAGCCCTCGCGCCAGGCCAGGCTGTCATCATCGGAATCGGATAGATAGGAGGAGGGGAAACCGCCGCGCAACCACAGTGTTTGCCGTGCGTCAGGGCCGGTTTCATCCAGATCAAAACCGGATAGCTCAACGAACTCCACTCTTCCGGCCAGCGTTTCGGAAACGTTCTTAACCAGGTCGGGAGAGGCACTGCCCAGGATCAGATACCGTGCGGTATTTTCCGGTCGGTCAACGAGAACACGCAAGGCATTAAACAAGACCGGCACTCTCTGGATTTCATCCAGAATCACTAAACCCTCCAGCGATCCGAGAACCATTTCCGGATTTTGAAGGCGTTGCAGGTCAGGCTGGGACTCAAGATCAAAATATTCGGTTTTACGTCCGCTTCCAAAGAGATGCGCCAACGTTGTTTTTCCGCACTGCCGGGGACCGAGAAGCGCAGTGATCGGAGAGCGGCCATGCGCTGTTAAAAGCTTGTTAATATAAGCAGGGCGTTCAATCATGACTCTATTTTACCTTGAAAATCAGGAATGTCAATCCCAATTTTCAAGGTAGCGGAAGGGGATAAGTCCATGAAGACATGCGCAAGGTTTTTTGAAGAAAGAATTCCTGCTTGCACTAAGCGTAATAGTTTCGTACAAAGCAAAAAAAATCTTTATTACGGATTAATCACGCTTAATCGGCTGTTATTTCCTTTTTGGAAAGATATTTAATTATGGTGCGAAAACTTGTAAATAGAATGAAAGTGATGCCGGGGAAAGCTATCAGACACCTGGTTAAAACACAACAGAGCCTTGAAGACCGCGGACAGATCTGGGTGGACGAGCATGGCAAAAAGCTGCTTATAAAGATCTTTGGTGAAGAAACCCTGAAAGCTCGCGGAAAAAATCTAAAAAAAGAGCTTGCAAAAGGACTTACCAGGGTAAAAGACGGTCTTGCAAAAGAAACCCAAGAGAACAAGGAGATGCTCAACATCTACTATCGCTACACCCGTGGGGAGACAACCAGCGAAGAGATGGACAAGGCCAATGAGCAATTCAGAAACTTACTGAAAACGCTCGGGATGGGCACTCTGCTCTTGATCCCTTTGAGTCCCATTACAATTCCTACATTCGTCAAGCTCGGAAAGCTATTCGATATAGATATATTGCCAAATTGGTCAAAAGAATGAGGACTGCCAGTGGATACAGAACATAACAAAAAACCTTCTGCCGCATGGTTGGCCGAAGTGATAACAAATTTCGTTGCTGCCTCACCTTTGAACGGTGTTGACGCGCCCTTAGGGGAAAAGATGTGGGATGTTCCCCTGGTTGGCTTTTCACGAGGAGACGATCCTGTTTATCTGGAGTACAAAAGCCACATCGGCTCTTTTTTCTGGACTCCCCAGGAAATCTTCCAGCTGGCTTTTCCTGCTATGGAGTCAGTTCCCCAGGACCTGACTGTTATCAGCTGGATTCTGCCCCAAACCAGGGCCACCAAGGATGAAAACGCGGCCCAGAAAGTCTATCCATCCAGACGATGGGTACTCACGCGTGACTCTGGTGAAAAATTCAATGTAACATTACGCCGGCATGTGGTTGAGACCCTGATGCAAACAGGAATATTGGCAGTGGCACCCCTGCTGTCGCCGCATTGGTCTCGACAAACTTCCCGGCTCTATGGTTTTGCCTCCAACTGGTCGGAGCGCCATGCGGCATATGCCGGCGGGTTAGGAACCTTTGGGCTATGCGATGGCCTGATAACGCCCTTGGGCAAAGCCGTACGCGCCGGTTCGGTAGTGGCAAAACTGACCATCCCCGCAACGCCCCGGCCGTATCAAAATCATCAAGCATATTGTCTTTTCTACAGCCATGGCACCTGTCAGGAATGCGTGCAGCGCTGTCCGGTAAAAGCCTTGAGTTCCAGTGGACACGATAAGGATAGATGCAATCAGCACCTAAGAAAGACGCCGAAATATATACTAAAAAACTACGGCATCGATATGGATGGCTGCTGTGGGCTCTGCCAGGTGGGCGTGCCCTGTGAGTCCCAAATCCCTCGGCTAAAGTTGGAGTAAAGTTTAATTTCCCGAGACGGCAAAATCTACCAGATAATGGCCGTTAGATCGTCCGTTATTATTTTTTGCGATACGTCTGATTTCTGTTGTTCGATATTCCGGCAGATCGGATGCTGCAGCCGGATTGTATTTCAGATTCAATTTATCGCCAACTTTTAAATGTTTTAAAATGACAGAATCTTCCTTTACCAAAATAGCTATTCCGGCAACAGGACTATTCCTGATTTTAAACATATAGACAAGCGCTGAACCATTTACCGCAATTTCCACGCTGCTGTAACGATCCATCATCAGACAGGGGTCGGATCTTGTTTCGATTTTTTTATCAGCATCCACACTTTTTCCCATTGTTGTGATCATCTTGCAACACCTTAAAACTGCATAAATAATTTTAAAAAAGAATCATTCCTTTCATCTTGAAAATATGCAATTAATATGCCATTGAGAAACTCAGACACAGACACACAACCTGCTAGTTATTTTTAACATGTTATATCAACGCCTTATGCGATAGGCATAGAAAGAAAAAAGTTTGGTTTCGTGCAAAATAGCGTAGTAAACTGACAAAAATATTTAAAACTAACCAAAATGTGCAAGTATTATAGTAAGTTTGTCATTTTTTTGACGCGGTTGATTGTGTCAAAGCGTACAATCAAGCAGGTATGCAGCTAGTTTTTTTATAACCCATGTAATTTCTTGACAAAATGCACTATCATTGAGTAAATTTGCTTACATTCCATGAAATCTGACAAAAAAAATGTAATCTTTTCAACTGGAGGGGGAAAAGGCGGCGTCGGCAAAAGCATTTTCTCTGTTGCCCTGGGTTGCCGTCTTGCAAAAGAGGGAAATTCAGTGGCGCTTGTTGACCTTGACCTCGGTGGGGCTAATTTACATACCTATCTGGGCCTGATTAAGAGAACTCCTACACTTGCGGACTTTATCTTAAGAAAAGTTCCTTCTCTGGAAGAAATCCTGCTCGAAACATCACAGAAAAATCTGAAGCTCATTAGCGGAGCAGAGTTTGTTCCGGGAATGGCTAATCCTGCCTACTGGATGAAGCTTAAAATCATCAGACATGTCAAATCACTGCCGGCCGATTTTATTATCATGGACCTCGGGGCCGGCGTACATTTCAACACGCTGGATTTTTTCAGTTTGTCCCATAGAGGAGTTGTATTAACTGCAGCAGAACCTGCGGCAATTATGAATGCATACAGTTTTATCAAAGGAGCACTATTTAGGAAGTTACAACATGTTTTTAAAAAGCATCCTGACATCGGTCCTGTTATAGATGCTGAATCTAAACGAACAACTGAAGATTCAGAATTCACCCTTGAGTGGCTTACAGGGCAAGTTAAACTTTTTGATCCTGACATGCTCCCCGTGATTCAGGAACTGGAGAAAGATTTCCAGCCCGCCCTTGTTGTTAACCGGCAGCCCGCGGGACGGCAGCACGTTCTTGTGAAAAACCTTATATCGCTTTGCAGCGCAAAACTCGGTATAAATGTTGAACATATCGGAAATCTGCCTGACATACCGGAAATAACCGAGTATCTCTTGAACATACCGAAATTTCTCGACATCCCAGATGGAGCGTCTTA
>JAQBHK010000562.1:0-4321 GCA_032127815.1 Desulfobacterales bacterium | reverse complement strand
CGCCCCAGTACGATCTTCCGAACCTACGGGGTAAACTGCGCTCCTCACTATCGTGAATTAAAGGCGCTAAGAGATTAATTGATCCACAGATTACGCGAGTCTTCGCTACGCTACGCCCCCGCAAGCAGATTAGCGCAGATTATTTGCTCGATCGGCCCCGGTTAAATAGGCTTTGCATTTAACGGGGCAGGCACTGATCGAATACAAACTGTCAGCGCTACGCGAAAACTGCGTAAAGCACTTGATAGCATTGTGTTCATCCTGTTATAAAACCCATATGGGTATTTGTTACCATCTATGCGAGGGATTAATTGTCCTTGCATATAACTCATAAACAGATTATTATTCAATAAAATCATCATTTAAGCCCTAAATTTTATGGAGAAAATATGAAATATAAAATTGTTCTAAATAAAACAGACGAAAGCTACAGTGTTTCCTGTCCAGGTTTACCAGGATGCTGGTCACAGGGAGAAACTGAGGCCGAGGCTATCGAGAACATCAAAGATGCCATCCAAGAGTATTTGGCAGCCATATACGAATCTGTTAAAGATACAGACGTCCGAGAAGTGGAGGTGGCTGTTTAACTATGCCAAAAATTCCCGGAGTCAATCATCTTCGTGCCGTCAAAGCTCTGGAAAAAGCAGGCTTTCGCATACTGCGCCAAGGAAAAAAACATATCGTGATCTCTGACGGCACAAGATTCCTCACAATCCCTCGCAATAATCCCGTCAATGCCTATACAATGAGTGGTATCGTCCGGGACGCCGGACTTACTGTTGATGAATTCAAAAATTTGTTATAACAACCCAATTGGGAAACCCATACTGTCATTAGGCTTGGGGATCAAACCTTGATTTGTGATAAATATCATCATTAAATCATTTGCCTAATCTAAGGATTCTGATTAAAAAACACTGCTGCTCTGTGTACTATGCCTGCCCAACCTGCCCTGAGCAATTTTTACCCGGTTATACCACGCTTTCTTTTTTTGTTTAACTGGGCACGTCAGTGACAGCGAAGTTTATCCCGTGGAATTGCTCCGCAGGAGCACCCGAAGGGATTCAACTGGGGCGTATTTCACCGGGGTGGAATTTAGTTTTGGTTGTTACTCCATCGGGGTGAGATATATATAAGACCCTTTTAGGGTCATCATCAAGCCACCCCTTTTAGGGGCGGTTATTGACGCTCCTTTTCAAATTTTTGAATATATGGCCAAAGCAAAGGAATGAATTTGTGATTGGCTTTTGGAAACGGATACTGATCGATTTCAGGCGGTGTTATCCAGCGATAATCGACGGGGCCGTCTGAGTTTGCTGCAGCATGACCTCGGAAACCCAGATATGGTAAGGGTCGCCGGTTTCACGCCAAGGGAGTTTGCGATGATGCTTCTGATACCACTCGATGAGTTGCTCTTGAAAACGCTTAATCTCTTTGGGCTTCATTAACAAACTACGGGCGGATATCTATTGTCGGATATAAGCCTTTTAGCGGACCCTTCATATAAGGCTGGATTATGTTAAAGGAAATATCTTGCGCTTTCTGGGCATGTCCCTTGTTTTGTATGCCGTCAAAGAAAGCGCCGTTGGCTTCGAGAATATGTTCAATTCGATGTTCAAAGGCTTGAACAAAACCAGACCCGCTGCCCTGAAACTTCATGCCCCCCCGAGTAATTTCCCCGTTTACATTGGAGAGTTCTTTGATTGATATTCCGTGCGTTTCAAGATCGTTAGCATTTCTTATATAGCCCCAAACGAGATACCTTTCAGGAATCTTTAAAGATTTATCAAGATCTATAATGGTGTGCGGCATGACGATGCTTCCTGGACCGATTGTCAAAGGAGAGTCCTCTGTTCCTCGTAAAAACGAATTAAATCCAACAAAAACATTTTTTCCCAAGCGAGCATGGATGATTGTCGCGCCATGGGCCGTCACATTGTTGCCTTCAAGCCTGGAATCAATAATATAGCTGTTTTCCTGGGCATTGGCGCCCTTTCCCAACCAGGCATTTTCCAGATATGCCCGTTGTGCCACTAAAACATTTTCACTGATATGGCTTTGTCCTCTGACGACAGCATAGCGATTCAGGGCAGCACCGCTTGGGACGGCAATGGGAGTTTTAAGGTTTACGACATCAAAAATATTCTGGAAATCCGCTTTTCGGGCCTCCGCAAAATCCATAAATATTCCCTGGGGCACTTGCCCCGCAGCAAAAGAAATATATTTATCAAGAATTTTTTTGGGGAAACAATAGCTGAACTCAAAAAGATCCCCGGCTTTTATCCAGATTTTTCCAGGGTCAACCCGCTGATGAGCAAGCTCTCCGACCTGCAGATAGGCAAATGCCCCTACGATACAGTCATGTACCGATGTCAGGTCAACAGTGCTGAATGGTTCTAAGAAACATCCTTCCGTAGGGGAACCGTGAATGTTAGCATAATGCATGGCCACCGTATTCTGGATTAGAAATTCTTCCAACGCTTCCGGATCATTAGAATTATGATGCACCAACGTTTTGATAAGACAGGTGTCTTTGATCCGGATGATTTCGTCATCATTAACAGGAATTTCATGCCCTTGAAAATGAAACCTGTCGCCCTTTGCTTTAAGTTCGTCGCCTCGAATGTCGCTTTTGTACACTATAGAGTGGTCTACGATGCATTTTCCCAAGAAATAGCTGCCGGCCAGGTTGGAACGTGTGAAACTATAGAAAAACGGATGCTGCTGTGTAACCCCATAGAAAGCATAGAATTTGATCAGCCGTTTCATTGGAGCCTTTCGAATGTAAGGCCCCGCATCAAAATTTGCTTCACGCAGGTTGATGTTTACGCGTTCAACAATACGTTCAAACAGATTTTCAAGCTGTTGCATTTTAACTCCTTGTCAAAACCCGGCCATAGAGGATCCGGCTTTGGTTTCCCCTTGAAAGGGATTAATATCACGACAGATTATGAACCTAAAGCACTTGAAATTATATAATTATACAAGTGTTGTTCTCATAACATCCAATTGCCGGCCGGACAAGTTTTTTTTAAGCTTCCTGTCCTGTTGCTACAGTTACCATAAACATATTCCCACAATATATTCTTAAAACCGCCGCCATGTTCGATTGTTCAGCCAAAATCGTTGCAAATCGCAACGTTTTTTTCAATTGACATCGAACCCCGGGTAATATATGAATCACCGTCTAATTGTTCGTTTTTCCCAGTGTAATCCATATGAATGGAGGAAGGAATGGTCAAAAACACGAAATTATGGTTGATTCTTCTGGTGTGCTTGTTCATAACGACGCTGACGGTATCTCCGGCGCTGGCGGACGCATCGGCTGAAACTGCAACAGACGGTCATGTCTGGTGGTTCTGGCCGCTGGTGCTTTTAATTATAACGTTTATTATGGGAATTCTCGCCGTCCTTGGCGGTGTGGGAGGGGGCGTCCTCTTTGTGCCGATTATCAGCGGCTTTTTCCCTTTTCATCTGGACTTTGTGCGCGGCACCGGCCTGCTGGTGGCCCTTTGCGGCGCTTTGGCCGCCGGACCGGGACTTTTAAAGATGAATCTTGCCAGTTTGCGGCTGGCCATTCCCGTGGCCCTGATTGCCTCCACCTGTGCGATTATCGGGGCCATGATCGGCCTGGCGCTGCCCACCAACATCGTTCAGATTGCCCTGGGGGGCACAATCTTAGGGATTTGCGCCCTGATGCTCACCGCCAAAAAATCGGCAGTGCCGGATGTGCCCCAGGCGGATAAGCTCTCGTCCATGCTGAAAATTTACGGTGTTTACCAGGAAGCCAGCACGGGCGAAATTATCGACTGGAAAGTGCATCGTACGCCGCTGGGGCTGTGTCTGTTCGTTCTGATCGGCCTTATGGCCGGGATGTTCGGCCTGGGGGCCGGCTGGGCCAACGTGCCGGCGCTCAATCTGCTGATGGGAGCACCGCTGAAAATCAGTGTCGCCACCAGCAAATTTTTGCTTTCGATCACCGATACGTCCGCCGCCTGGATATACCTGAACAAGGGTTGCGTTATTCCCATGATGGTGGTTCCTTCCCTGGTGGGCATCATGTTGGGTTCCTTTGTGGGCGTACGCCTTTTGAAGATTGCCAAACCCGGCTTTATCCGCTGGATGGTTATCGGCATCCTGGCCTTTGCCGGCGTCAAGGCGCTCTCCAAAGGGTTGGGATGGTAATCGAAAAACATACTCTTTCGTATTTGTAGATGAAGGATATCTTATTTCAATCAGGAGAAAGCAAAATGGACGAAAAAACAATTGCCTCTTTGCAAGCAACGCCTGAGCAACTGCTTTACGCCAGAATACTGGAAAA
>JAQBHK010000561.1:0-10808 GCA_032127815.1 Desulfobacterales bacterium | reverse complement strand
CATGAAATGGTTTAGAAACCTTAAAATAAGCGCCAAGCTTGTCTGCGGATTTTCCGTTATGATCCTGTTCATGGGGGTGATCGGCCTGACAGGATACAGGAGCGTCAACAGCATTGAGCAGTATTTGGACGAGATTTTTTCAGTCAGACTGCCCAGCATCGATTATCTGATTGAGGCTGACCGTGACCTCCAGCAGTTACTGGTGGCCGAACGATCAATGATCTTTGCCAACACCAAGTCAGATTTGTTCCAGGAACTGGTTGCAGAACACCAAAAAAAACTGAAGCAATCAGACGAACTCTGGCAGAAATATAAAGCCCTGCCGATCACCGCCGAAGAAAAGGCGCTCATACCCAATTACGAAAAAGCCAGAAAAGAATGGCAAGCGATCACCACAAAAGTGGTGGATGGGCGGAAAGCAGACACCCAAGAAGGCCGGCGAGAAGCCCTTGACCTGACCTTGGGTGCTGCTAAAGAGAAATTTGAACAGATGCGCCACTACCTCGACAAATTAACGGCAATCAATTTAAGCATTGCCCAAAAAGCCCATCATGCAGCATCTGAAACTTATCGCAAAACCGTGGTTGTTCTTTTTACTATCATCGGACTTGGACTTTTTGCCGGTATATTTTTGGCCTGGCTGATCAGCAGAGGCATTGCCAAGCCGGTTGCCGAAGCTGTTGCCGGCTTAAAAGACATTGCCCAAGGCGAAGGTGACCTGACCATCCGGCTTGAGGTCAAAAGCAGAGACGAGGTTGGAGAATTGGCAAAATGGTTTAACACGTTTATGGAAAAAATCCAGGCGATCATTACCGAGGTGGCCCAGAATGCCGGCCGGCTGAACGTATCCGCCACAGATCTGTCCGGCATATCCCAACATATGACCCTTGGAGCGGACCAGACCTCTGCCAAGGCCAACACGGTGGCAGCGGCATCCGAAGAGATGAGTTCCAATATAAACGCGGTCGCCGCCGCCATGGAAGAGGCGTCCACCAACATCGGCATGGTAGCGTCTGCCGCCGAAGAAATGACCGCCACCATCAACGAGATTGCCCAGAATACTGAAAAAGCCCGGGTGATCACCGGCGAAGCCGTCGTGGAGGTTGATAAGGTCTCTCAGGTCGTCGGCGAACTTGGTCGGAATGCCGATGAGGTCGACGAAATCACCAATGTTATTCGTGATATATCCGCCCAGGTTAACCTTTTGGCCCTCAACGCCACCATTGAAGCAGCCAGGGCCGGTGAGGCCGGCAAAGGATTTGCAGTCGTGGCCCAGGAGATAAAAGAGTTGGCCAAACAGACGGCTGCAGCCACGGATAAGGCCGATGAAAAGCTCAAAATGATTCAGCAAATGTCGTCCGATTCGATTAAAAATGTGGCCGGAGTATCTGCGGTTATCAACGGGGTCAACGAAATCGTCTCCACCATTGCCGCCGCCATAGAGGAGCAAACCGCCACCACCCAGGAGATCGCCAACAATGTGGCCCAGGCTTCAACCGGAATCGGTGAAGTCAATCAAAGCGTGGCCCATAGCTCCACGGTTGTCGCCCAGATCACCCGCGATATTGCCGAGGTTACCCAGGCGGCCGGCGAGATGTCCAGCAGCAGTTCCCAGGTAAATATGAGTGCCGAGGAGCTGAACGCGCTGGCCGGACAGCTTAACGAAATGGTGGGAAGATTTAAAGTGTAGCGTAACGGAGGGAATATTCAATGGTACAATCCGATCAGACAGACCTCAACAGCGGCATGGTAGAGCTTGCCACCTTCTATGTGGGCACATCCCTGTGCGGTATGGATATACTCAAGGTTCAGGAAATCAATAAGCTGGTGGAAATGACCGTCGTACCCCAGGCTCCTGATTATGTCATGGGTATCCTGAATCTGCGGGGACAGATCGTCACCATCATCGATCTTGGCAAAAAACTGGGCCTTTCTTCAACCGCAATGAGTCCCGACACCCGCAATATTATTGTCAACTCAAAAGGTGAATACATCGGGCTGCTGGTCGAGCGTATCAGCGATGTGGTGACCTCCGACCGGGCGAAGGTGGAAGCGCCGCCGGCCAATATCGGCGGCGTGCAGGGAAAATACTTCACCGGTGTGCATAAGACCGCAAACCAATTGATCGGAATTCTGGATGTCGAAGCGGTACTTGAGGAAGAGAATTAGCCCGCATTTCTCATTTGCATGAATAATACCTAAATGGAATAGTATCTTGACTGAATTGTCAAAAGTATCTATATCTCTTTAAACATCCATGCCCATAACAATTTCACATCCAATGCTTATGAACACCCTTTTTGCTTTTTTTGACCGGTTCCAGACAACTTTAAATACAGCGGCGCCTATTCTCCAGATCCTCTTTAAGACCTTGATTGCCGTCGCCGGTTCCCTGATCGTTTGGTTCATTCTAAAACGGATCCTGGCCTCATTTAGAGAAAAAACACAAAATCAAGAATTTATCCAAATAAACACCCAAATTTATAATCTGATTGAAAAAGCGATTTTCTATGGGCTCATAATTGTAGCCGGCACTTATCTGATAAGGCTTTTTGATGTTTTAATTTTAGAAAAAATCTTTCAGGCCTTGCTGATTATCCTGCTGGCAGCACCCTTCAATGATTTTATGTCAATCGTGCTGGCGTATCTGGAGAAGAAGGTAGCAGACCAGACCAAAACCAAGATTGATAATATAATTTTCGACCTGTTGCAAAAATTTATGGGCGCCATCATTTATGCTACTGCTGTTATCCTGGCTCTGGACATACTGGGGGTTAATGTTATGCCCTTTATTGCCGGGGCCGGTGTGGTCGGCATTGCCGTCGGTTTTGCCGCCAAAGATACCTTGTCGAACCTTATTGCCGGAGTATTGCTGATTATCGACCGGCCCTTTGAAATCGGCGACCGTATCGAAGTATGGAGTGCGCCGGCCGGCAGTGCCACCTGGGGAGATGTTTTAGACATCGGCTTGCGGGCAACAAAGATCAAAACTACGGACAACATTGTCATCATCATCCCCAACAATGAGATCATGAAGCGAGACATCGTCAATTATACTATTATTTCATCAACAATCAGAGTGCGGGTAAATATCGGCATTGCATATGATGCAGACATTGAAAAAGCCAAGCGTTTAATAATATCCGTGGCTGATTCGGCCGACTGGATTTCAAAGGACCCGGCACCCAGAGTGGTGGTCAGAAATTTCGGAGATTCGTCGGTAGGTCTTCAATTGAGAGTATGGATTAATGATGCCCGCAAACGCATGGACACGATTTCATACATAACAGACAAAGTAAAAACAACCTTCGATCAAAATAATATTGAAATCCCCTATCCCAAAAGAGACATCACCATTACTAACAAAGAAACTTCTTGATTTAATAGATATTCGGAGGTAATTATAGCCGATTTCCTTTTTTAATCCGGGGCTAAACAGTCTCTAACCTTGATGAATTCGTAAAAAGTAAGAATTTACTTTTTACGAATTCATCCATTTTAATAGTACTATGAAACTGACAATCAAAGAAGTCGCAAAGTGTCTTCAACTCCCGTTAAGTACTGTAGAACGCTGGATCCGCCAGGGTAGAATACCTATCCAAAGAAGCGGCAACAACCTGACATTCACCGATTCGGCCATAGAAAAATGGGCGGAATCCCATAACCTGCCTTTTACCAAGCCCCACAAAGATCGAGCACTACAGGAGGATTACGAACTGGAAAACCTCCTGCCGGTGATGAAACGTGGCGGTATATTCCGCAATGTACAAGGAGACAATGTGCCGGCAGTCCTGCAGTGCGCCGTTAACAAGATGCCGGCCTTGTCGGCATCAGTTAAAATCCGGTTGTATGAACGGCTGCTTGAAAGAGAGCACCTTACTTCCACCGGTATCGGCAAAGGGGTGGCCATTCCCCATCCCCACGACCCTCTTGCGGATGTCATCGACAAGCCTTTAATCGCCACTTGTTTTCTTGAAAAACCGGTAGACTTCGCCGCTATCGACGACAAGCCGGTGTTTGTCATGTTCATCCTGATAAGCCCGACGATAAAGCTTCATCTGCACCTGCTTTCAAGGCTTTCTTATTGTGTGCGCGACAACGCCTTTGTTGAATTTTTGAAAACATCTTTTGTTTCAGATGCTTTTTTTGCAAAAATAGCTGATTTTGAAAAGCAACTCGATAAAGCCGATCATTATTAGTTTTTTAATTGTGGATTTATTGCTTTTGTGTAAAACTTTATTAATTGCCACCAAGAGACCAAGGCACGAAGAAAAAATATTATATATATTTTTTTTGTGTCTTTGCCATCCACGTTAAATCTGAAAAATATTTAACCGGGGCACCTTTGTGGCAAAAATTAAAATCAATCACGCGCGAAGCACCCGACGAGGGAAAAACACGAAATAGGGAAAGCACGAAATTTTATTAATATCTTTTTTCGTGTTTTCGTCCTTTCGTGCTTTCGTGATGTTTTTTGGTTCCCCGCTTCATCATTAATAAAAATGGGGCTACCTCCGGCGGGTTTATCCGGGTTAGGTCTTGGCAATATGCGCATTTTTCAATCGTGGCGCTATCCTGCAAGCTGGTCTATTTTTCGCATGGACGATCGTCTCCTGCTTGTAATCATGGCCGTGATTGTCGGCAACTGCAGCGGGCTGGCCGCCGTGGCGCTAAACCGGACACTGGTGGCCATGTTCGCATGGCTGTATCATTTTCGCGATCACTGGTGGGCCTTTGCACTCCCGGCCGTCGGCGCCGCTCTCTCGTCACTGTTTTTGGATAAGATCGTCAAAGAAGGCGCGGGACACGGTGTTCCTGAGGTTATCTACAGTGTATCCCGCTATGGCGGACTTTTACGATTACGCTCGAGTATTTCAAGGCTGATATCAAGCTGTCTTACCATTGGCAGTGGCGGCTCAGCCGGCCCTGAGGCTCCGGTGGTTATGAGCGGGGCTTCCATCGGCTCCAATATAGCAAAGTTCTTCTTTCTGAACGACCGCCAGCGGGTAACGCTCGTCGGTTGCGGCGCTGCCGGTGCTATATCCGCCATCTTCAACGCCCCCATTGCCGGAATGGTATTTGCGATTGAAGTGATCCTGGGTGAGTGGAAAGCTCTGCATATCATCCCGATTGCCATAGCATCCGTAACCGGAACTGAAATCAGCCGAATTCTGCAGGGCAACCAAATCGCCTTCAGCCATCGGAAATTCAGCATAGACTTTACAGATATTTTGGCCTGTATCGGACTGGCCGTTCTGGCAGCCGCCGCATCTATTTTGCTGACTCGACTGCTAAGATCCATGCATGCAATCTCAGGCAGGGTTCCGGCACCGGTATGGGTACGGGCCGCTATCGGCGGTTGCGCGGTCGGCATTATCGGAATCTTTTTACCGGTCGTAATGGGTGAAGGCTACCACTGGATCCGGATCATGAGCGAAGGTGCCCTTGCCAAGGGACTCGCATTTGTGGCCCTGGCCGCCCTGGCCAAGATCGTCGCCACCTCCTTGACGCTTGGCTGGGGAGGCTCCGGCGGGATATTTGCCCCCTGCCTGGTTATCGGCAGCCTGGTAGGAGTCACCTATCATCATGGTCTTGCTTTGCTGTGGCCGTCGGTATCATGGGTCAATGAAGGCTGCTTTGCCTTACTGGGAATGGCAGGCCTCATCAGCGGAATCCTCCAGGCCCCGCTGACGGGAATTTTCCTCATTGTCGAAATTACCGGCGGCTACGAAGTTATTCTGCCGCTGATTGTCGTCTCGGCAATCTCAACGACCCTCTGTCACTGGTTTGAACCGGCATCCTTTTACCTCAAGGATCTTGTTGATCTCGGGCATCTTTTAAGACCGGGGACCGATGCGCGGGTGTTGACTGATATGACCGTGCGAGAGCTTCTTGAAAAGGACTGCATCAGCGTTAAACAAAACATGCTGCTGCGAGAATTTATCAATATTGTACAGAAATCGCGCCGGAATTACTTTCCGGTTGAAAACGAAGCGAACGGTCTTTTCTTGGGAATGATCCATTTGGACGATATTCGACCGTACCTTTTCAATCCGGTCATGTATGATACCGTATTAATAGGTCAAATTATGGATACTAACGTTGAAGTCGTGCATCCGGACGACGATCTGTCCGAAATTCTAAGTCGTATGGATGCACAGCACCTGTTTTCCATGCCGGTGGTTGCCAACAATCGCTTTATTGGGCTGATTTCCAAGGCGACCCTTCTGGATAAATATCGCAAAGAACTAATGGTTCAGACCGGCCTGTAATGATACGTCGGTTATCTCTGGAAATTACCAAGTCGCACCAGGGCGGGCTTTAGTCCACTTCAAACTTTAGGCACTTTAAACTTCTTTTGTATTTATGATATAATAGGATTTTATTAGATAAACTCAACATTCAAAACCAAGCAAAAAGAGGTGCCTGATGGATAAACAACTATTTCATATTTTTAGAAATAATCCTCTGGGAAGAGAAACCTTGCTGCAATCGCTTTTTTTTTGCAAAACCGTAGGCGCTTCTCCGGTGATTTACATACCCAGCTACACCAAATTTTTAATGTATTTTGAAAACGATGTGGTTCAGATCGATCTGGACAGCTCCTATCTTACATCACCGGCAACGGCCAAGATGCACGCAACCGAACTGGCCGAACAGGTCGGCATCGAGCCGAGATTTTTGGACCCAAAACATTTCACGGCCTCTACTTTACCGGATATTCAGACGAATTTTGATTTCATGTGCTGTCCCCGTAGCATCAGCGATCTGTCTTCAAAAATCGGGCTCGGCTACATCGGTCCCAGGGTGAGACGTATTGTGAAGTCCGCCCGGTTTCCCGTTCTGATTACAAGCCCGGTCTTTAAGAAATGGAAAAGCATAGCATCCTTCTTCGGTGGATCAGCCAATGCCGTCAACGCCCTTAAACTGGGCTTACGTCTCAGTCGAGTTTCCGGCCTGCCGCTGGATGTTTTCACCCAGACGGAGAGAGGATCACGTGAAGCATACGAAAAGGTGATAGAAAAAGAAAACCTTAAAGAAGAAATGGACCGCTATGTCAACAAATGGCATTTTTTTGAAAGCGGTGTATTCGAAGAAAACATCTATCAAGTTCCCCATGATGCTCTTGTGACCATGGGCGCTTATGGTCACGGTCTGATCAAAGATATCTTTTTTGGCAGCAAAATGGAACAGATCCAGTCCACCATTACCAACAACTTTTTGATTGTGGGACCTAATTATACGGTAGCTAGGTAGTCTTTATCCGTCTATTAATCATCCACCATGGTGCCCTCGGCGACGTCATAACTGCTTTCCCGGCCATTCTCAGGCTGAGACGGTCATTCGACAGCATTGACGCCCTTTTGCGAGGCCGGCTTGGAAAACTTGCCGCTGAACTGAAGGTTGTCGACCGCTGGTTTGATCTGGAGGCAGCCGCCTTTGCCACCCTTTATGCCGAACCGGTTGATCGGGCGGCAAAAAGCCTGCTGTGTGCCTATGACAGCATCATCCTTTTTTCCTTTTCCCGTGAGCTCCAAGAGACCATCAACAAAATTACAGGAAAAAAGATTCATCTTATTCCTCCCCGGCCGGATGTTGATCAAAACATCCATATCGCCAGCCATATTGCGGCCAACCTGACCAAACGCGGTATGATCGATGATACCGATAATGATATCGATGCGTTATTTTTTTCTAAGATATTCAGCGGCTGGAGAGACAAAAGATACGATGCGGCCAAAGTCTACCTCCATCCCGGATCCGGAAGCAGAAGAAAAAACTGGGAGGTTGTAAATTTTATTGAAACCGCCACGATATTAATGTCAAGCGGCTATACACCGGAATTTATCCTAGGTCCTGCCGAACATTTTATTAAAGAATCTTTGCAGGCACAAGGTGATGATAGAATAAAAATTCGTATTTTTGATGATCTGTCGGAACTTACATTGTTGTTGAAAAAAGCGGGCGGGTTTATCGGCAACGATTCCGGCATCAGTCATCTTGCCGCATTTCTGGGTCTTCCTACGGTCGCAGTTTTTGGGCCATCCGATCCTCAAAGATGGAAACCTGCAGGCCGATTCGTAAAGACGGTAAGGCCAACCAGCCTCGACTGCAGTCCGTGTTTTGAAAAAGGCAACATTAACTGCGAAACGATAAAATGCCTGCACAGCACAACACCCGCTATGGTTATAGACGCGTTTTACAAGCTGGCAGGCAAAAAAAGATAATTTAAATCAAATCCAAATGCTTTTTTTTACTATAAAAATAAAACAATCACGCGCGAAGCACCCGACGAGGGAAAAACACGAAATTTTATTAATATCTTTTTTCGTGTTTTCGTATTTTCGTGGTTTCGTGATAAATGTTTTTTGGGGGTTGGAAGCTTTATTTGACCAATTTTCCGTTTTCCCAGACTTCTTCCTGTGATTCGCCGCGCGCCCAGGTATACACTCCACGGCCGTGTTTCTTATTATTCACATAGGACCCTTCCCATTGGTCGCCGTTTTTAAAAAAATAGGTGCCTCGACCTTGCTTTTTATCGTTTTGCCACTGGCCTGAGAATTTGTTGCCGCTATTAAAAAAATAAGTGCCCTCCCCGTGCATATTGTCATTTTCCCATTGTCCGACAAATTTCTCACCATCTGCATATATATAGGTACCTTGACCGTGTTTTTTATCTGCGTGCCACTGGCCGACATATTGATCACCATTTTTGAAGGATAGCGTTCCCTGTCCGTGTTTTTTACCGTTTTTCACATACCCTTCATACCTGGAATTAATACCTTCTATGACTTTGTATTGCAGCTCTTTAAGCTTCTTGTTTAAAGGCATTTCAGTTTTGACCACGTCAGACGCTGTAATTTGCTCGGATGGCATTTCTTTGTTGGGGGATGCGGCAGCAACAGCAGTCAGCGGCACAGCCGGCGGCGCTTTCCGGGCCTGGGCAACTTCACCGGTACTTGACGGTATAATCTGCGGCGCCTCCTGAGCAACGACATCATCATCAGGGCCTCGCGGCAGGGTTTCATTTGAACTCGCCAGAATTTTTCCGGTTGTCATATCAATCAATTCGGCGTGTATCTCGACAAGTTCATCAACTGTAGCAGTAGTTCCGGTAACAAGAAAACCCTTGCCGAAATTCTCCACAAGCTTTTGCTCCCATATGCTCTGTCTGTAAAATAGTTCATCTGCATTGGAATCCTTTATTTCAAGTGGTTTTGCACTCATCCAATTCAGTATCACAATGTTGCTTTTGTCAAAATATCTGTCACGGACATTTCTAAAAATACTTTCCGTTACTTTTTCACTGCGTTTGCTCGTTTGTCGCGCATGCCCATCGAAAAATGAGCGGACCACGATAAAATATTCATTGCCGCTCTTAGTATCATCCATCTGCTGTTGGAAATTTTTGACGATGCGCACGATCTTTTGGTCTAAATCATCTGCTTTAGCGCCAATGGGGTAGAAAAAAACGCTTGCTGTCACAAAAAGAATGAAGATCCCCAATTTAGCCAAGCTCAATTGGGTGGTTGCGTGTTGCGCGTTAGGCCTTGCGTGTTTCAAATGATGGAAAACCGTATGCATATTTCATCCTATACGAATGTAATAGTTCAGCCACTAAGGCACCAAGGCACGAAGAAAATGTAAAAAATATCTTTTCCCGTGTTTTCGTCCTTTCGCATGCCCCGAGGCATAGCCTGTTTTACCGGGGTGCTTTCGTGATATTTTTTTCTTTTCCGGTTTATCCGGGTTGGGGATTACAACATTACCTGCTCAAGATGTATATTTCTTTTGAGCGTGATTTTGGCTGTCTTTTCAAACTGATCGGTTATATCTGAAACAAAAAGCCTGAACTTGCCGTTTCTGCTTAACAGATTATCGATTTCAATATGCCCTGCCAAAAAATCTTTAATTTTGGCGGCAACGGTAATGGAAGAATCTATGACGGATACCTTTTTACCAATTTTTCTTTGGATTGTTTTTTTTAGGAGGGGATAGTGGGTGCAACCCAAAATAAGCGTGTCTATCTGCCGAACTTTTAGAGGATGCAGATATTTTTTGATGATCATCACGGTTTCGGGCTTCTGCATCCATCCTTCTTCCACAAGTGGTACAAGCAGAGGACAGGCAGCAGAATAGACCTTGGCATCCGGGTTGATTGCCTTGATCTTTTTCTCATAAATCCCGCTTTTTATCGTGGCACGCGTTCCGATAACACCAATATTAAACTTTCGCGAAGTTTGCAACGACACGTCCACCGCAGGCGTAATAACTTCAAATATAGGGACATCAAATTCTGCCGACACCCTTTCGGCAGCCCCGCTTGAAGCGGTGTTGCATGCCATCACTATTATTTTGGCGCCCTGATTCATTAAAAATTCAGTGTTTTCCAGTGCATATCTGATGACCGTCTCGGGGCTCTTGCTGCCATACGGTGTACGGGCAGTATCTCCAAAGTAGACAATGTCGTAGCCGGAAAGCTGCTCCATTAAAGACCTTACGACTGTAAGTCCGCCGATTCCTGAGTCAAATATACCAATCATATGGCAACTCTATTACTTCAAATCTCGCAAATAATGATAGATGATGCGGTGAAATTTTGGACAAAACGCTCCATCTCCGATCAAAAAGTTGGGTTCAAAGGTTCAGTGTTTACCGTTATAGGTTCAACGTTCTGCGTTCTGCGTTAGCCCCTGAACGCAGAACCTCTGAACCCTGAACCTAGAACCGACCAGTTTAGGTAAAAGTTTACGGTCATTTATATAGGGCAAATAACGAGGTCTGAATTTGAGGGATATCATACAAAT
>JAQBHK010000560.1:0-6213 GCA_032127815.1 Desulfobacterales bacterium | reverse complement strand
GGGCGGAATGGGTGGCATGATGTAACCCAAGCCCATTTGATATTGTTTCTCAAAAGCCTTCATGCTATCTCAGTATGGAGGCTTTTTTTTTTGCCCGAATTTTTCGTACTAATATCCGAATAGCTTAATTATTGGAAAGCTTGACAAAAACCGCTAAGCAGGATAATTATCTATAAATAGCTGAGTTTCTAACAATGATAAAAAAAATGGGGGTTCAGATGTTTTCCAATCATATTTTCCGGGTGTTTACGTGTTTGATTATTTTTTGCGTTATAACCTTTTTCCCGTTTCATCTTGCGGCACAGCAAACCACTACGACGGTAGAGCATGAGGCCGGTTTTTACTATACCGTTCAAAAAAACGACACGCTCTGGGACCTTTCGCAGCGTTTTTCCGATTCTCCATGGCTATGGCCTGATTTATGGAATGAAAACAACCAGATCCTAAATCCCCACCGCATATATCCGGGCATGCGTATTCGCCTCTTTCATCAAACGGGAATCGAAAGCTATGTTGCCAAAACTGCTGAAAAGGAGCCGCTCCCTCAAAAAAAACCGGAGCCGCCCAAAGAACGGCCCTATTACTACTATTCGCCCATCGACAGCATTGGATTTGTCAGCAAAACACCCGTCACTCCCAACGGCTACATCTTTAAAGTAAAAGATGATAAAACCATGATCGGTACCGGGGATCTGGTTTATATCATGCAACAAAGCGACATGCCGCATGTATTGGGGGGCAAATACACTACATATCAAACGTTGGACCCCCTGATCGACAAAAAGACAAAGGCGCGCATAGGAGTCCAGCATTATCTGACAGGTGTCGTCGAAATTATCAAAAAAGAACCTCGGTTTGCCATAGCCAAAGTAATACGATCCTTTCGCGACATTAGAATTAATGATCTTTTGATGCCATATGAAAAAAGGGATCCAAAAATAATCCTGACTGCAAGCCAACCGGAACTCAATGGAAAAATCCTTTTAAGTGAAGAACAAGACAGCATTATGGGTACCAATACGGTGGCATTCATCAACAAGGGGCAGGAAGACGGGGTAGAAAAAGGACAGTCTTATAGTATATCTTACCAGGAAAAGGAGAAAATCGGTAAAAAGCAAAAACAAAATCTTCTCCTGTCGCCGGTGATTTACGGTACACTGCTGGTTCTTCACACCGAACCTACTACTTCAACGGTGATTATAACCAACTCGGAGCAGACGGTATACCCCGGCGCAACCTTTGGCAGTCCAGCCGAGTAAAGAATCCTGGCCCAGAGGACCGGGAACAAACCTGATTCGCCTATTTTCGTTTTTTTACAAAATATGCGAATCAGATTTGTTCCCAGGTAACTCGGAGAACCTCCTGGTAAGTAGTAACGCCCTGCAACAGCTTCTCGACTGCATTTTCCCTGAGGGTGATCATACCCTCTTCGTTGGCCTTGCGGGTAACCTTGGCGATATCGACAGTCGAGGTCGTTAGTTCCTTTAAGGATTCTGTGTACGGAAGAACCTCATAGATGCCGGACCTGCCCCGATAACCGGTATTGCGACAGCGTACGCACCCTTCCCCTTGATAAAGAGTTAATCGACCTTTTTGCTTCACATCCAGCCCCATGCTTATCAACTCTTGTGCATCGATTTCAAAGGATTCTTTGCAATAAGTGCAGATCAATCGAACCAGCCGCTGGGCCAGAATACCCACCAATGTGGCTTGAATCATAAATGCAGGCGTCCCCAGATCCAAAAGCCGGGTGACCACGGAGGGCGCATCGTTGGTATGCAGCGTAGATAATACCAAGTGCCCCGTCAATGCCGCCTGGATGGCACTTGCCGCCGTTTCCAGATCACGCATTTCCCCGATCATGATAATATCCGGATCCTGCCGCAAAATCGTTCTGGTGATCGTTGCGAAAGTAATACCTACCGCCGGCTGTACCGCGATCTGGTTGAACTCTTCGTTAACCATTTCAATCGGGTCTTCTATGGTCGTAATGTTGATTTCAGGGGTTGAAAGAGTCTTGAGCGTCGAATATAGAGTTGTCGATTTGCCGCTGCCGGTGGGGCCGCAGACCAGCACCATTCCATGGGGCATTCTGATAAATTGATTGTAACGCTCCAAATCCACGGGGGTGAAGCCCAGCCCGCGCAAGTCCTGAAAAAGGATATCCGGGTCCATGAGCCTCATCACCATCTTCTCCCCAAACGCCACCGGAACCGTGGAGACCCGAATCTCGGCTTCCACACCGCCCTTATCGGTCTTGATCCTTCCGTCCTGAGGCTTGCGCTTTTCCGCCATGTCCAGTCTGGACAGGGCCTTTATCCGGCTGATGATAGCGTTATGAACTTTTTTGGGAAGCTTATAAACCGAGTGCAGAACGCCGTCGATCCGCATCCTCACCAGAACTTCATCCCGCTTGGGCTCGATATGGATATCACTGGCCTTCTGGTCAAAGGCGTAGACAAGCAGGTGGTTGACGGCATTGACAATGTGCTGGTCATTGGGCGGGAGCTCATCGGCCGATTTTAATTTAACATACTGTTCCAGGTTGCCGAGATCGACTCCCCTTGTGGCGAACATGTCTTCTGCCATGGCAATGGAGCGCTTGAAGCCGAAGAACTCATCGATGGACTTGATAATATCGGTTTTGGAACTGACAACCGTCTTGACCTTCAACTGGGTAACACGCATAATGTCTTCAACGACCTCAACATTAAAGGGGTTGCAGGTGGCCACAGTCAGACAACCGTCGGTTACGTCGATAGGCAGAACCAGGTGTCGCATGGCAAAGGTGCGCGGAATGGTGGTCGTCACTACGTTGAGGTCCAGTTTGAGCGGATCGATCTTTTTGTACGCAATTTTCCATTTTTTGGCAAGGGTCTGGACAATGATTTCTTCATCCAGCGGCCAGGCACGGTTATCGGCCCTGCTCAACCCAAGGGAAACAATAACATCCACAATGGTGATGGGGTTGACTATCTTAAACTCGGCACGCGAGGAAGCCAGGCGCTGGGCCCGCTGCCGCTCCAGCTTCTCACGAACGACCTCCTTTTTCCTGAAAATCTTCTTTACCTCGGCATCTGTCACCAGACCGCTTTCAAAAAGGGTTTGGCATACATTTTCCGCGGAAAAAGGATTGCCGAAATCATTTTTTTTCTTTTTTTCAAGTTTCATTGATCAAAAAAGACTTAAAGATAATCACGAAAGCACGAAATATCTTTTATTTTTTTCGTGTTTTCGTCCTTTCGTGCTTTCGTGATAAAATATTTTTCCCGTATTGTCCAGGTTATTTAATTATAAAAAATTAAGGCGTTGGTGTCAATTAGGTGTTTTCTCGATTTTTTCCAATTCTTTATCGATTATATCCTGAAATGCTTCAAGGGTCCTGTTTTTCAAACGCCTTCCATTAACAAAAACCGTGGGTGTGCCTCCGACTCCTGCTTCGGTTCCGTCCTGTACGTCCTGCCTGATCCTTGACAATATCCCGGGAGCAGCCATCTGCTTTTCGAATTCAGCGGTTTTATAGCCCAGTTCCCGGGCGATATCTTTGATCTTTTGATCATTAATGCTATTGAAATCGGCAAAAAGACGGTCGTGAAATTCCCAGAATTTTCCCTGTGCATCAGCAACCAGGGCCGCCATGGCGGCCTTGGCGGCATATTGGTGGTTGCGCAGTGGAAAATTCTTGAAAATAAGCTTCACTCTTGCAGGATTTTCCTTGAGCACCTGCTCAAGCAGCGGCACGAGCCGCGCGCAGTATTTTCACTGAAAGTCACTGAAAACAGCGATCACCACAGGTGCGTCCGCCGGTCCTTTGAACGGAGACCCGGAGGTGTTGATCTTTTGGATAAAATCGATCACCAGAATTTCAATGGTCTGGTTGCTCCGGCTCTTGAGCAGCAGAGTGTCCTCTGTTGGACCGACTTCGATTTGATCAATGTGCTTGCCGACGCCGATTTTATCTTGCAGTTTGCCGTCCGGCGCATAGATCAATATCTCGCCGGTCTCGGTAAGTACGAAAATTCGCTTACCATCCTCAGAAGCAGCAACATCAACCGGCGGCATAGCCATTTTTATTGTTTTTTGGATATTCCATTCCACACCAGCAAAACTGCTAGTAAAAAGAGCAGGTACAATCAATAATGCTAAAAAGTATATGGCAGACTTTCGTTGCATAGCGAGATATCCTTTCGAATCGAATTCGATCATCGGCTATTAAAGTAACCAACCCAGGTCCCAAAGGACCAGGTTTTTCAGGCTAAATACATTTAATATGGGGTTCTAAAGGAAAAAATCCGAGCCCAAAAGGTCCGAATTTTTATTAATAGAAAAAGATTTTTAAGTAGAAAATACAAATTCTACAAAAAGGCTCCAAGCCATCTCAAAAAATCCAGATCGCGTTCAAGGACAAGTTGAGCGTTGCGAAATCCGGTCGTAGTGAGCGTTTCACTCTTTGAGTTAGGCAACGCCGCAAATGGCTTGTAATGAACCGGTCGTTTACTGCCCCAGCTGTTTGTTGAAGGCATCAACTTCTTGTTTAAACGCCTCACGGCGCTTTTCAAAGGCGGCAACCTTTGCATTGAGTTGCGTCACTTCCTTTTGATAGGCCTTTACCTGGACAGCGGTTACCAGCGTATTCCGCTTTGCTTCCAAGGCCTGTTTGGCCTTCATCATTTCAGCATACTCCGCTTCCAGCGCATCCCTGGTACTTCTCATCTGCTCAGCCGAGCCGCCCCCGGAGCTGGAAGTTAGAGTCTCGCTTGGTTTTTCTTGTATTTCGGAGGCTGTTAACGCTTTACGACGCTCATCAGCTTCTTTGCGTGCCTTTGCGGCGCGCTCCTGGGGCGAGAGGAAGTCTTCTGCTTGGTCGCGGGTCTCCATCTTGGGACGCTGGTCTTCCGGGATGTCGGCAAGATTGTCCGTATAGCGGAGCACGCCGTTTTGATCCCGGTATTTGTAATACTCGGCCGAAATCGGTCCCGGAAGCCAGAGAAGTACAAGCACAATCAAAAAGGAAAAAATTCTCATACCGATCCCCCTCGTTTTAGAGAAAACAGTAAAAATCGCAAAAGAGAAATATCACAATCCCTACTCATTTAAAAGCCATAAGGTTTTTAGCCTGCCGTCTTCATCTAGTTCCCAGCCGACCTTGTCCCCGACTTTAAAGCTCGATGGGGGGATGTCAAAAGAACCGCTGGTAGAGTTAAAGGTCACTTCAGCTGTCAATGAAAACCGGATTAAGGAATCGTTGACAACGATCTCGTTCTCGCCAAACCGCTCCAAAACGCCAACATGTATATGAATGGGCGGACCTTCTCCTGATAAATACCAGGGAACGCTGAACCGAGGAACCGGATTTATCGGCAGAATCTCCGTCGATTCCTGTGCAAACCCGGAACCAGAAACCCCAGCCAGCATGTACAAGACTATACCACCAATCACAGCATATTTCCACCGGTACTTAGCCTCTCTTTTTAATTTCTGCCTTAGGTAAAACATCTATTATATCTCCTGTGATACTGAGCCGTTGATATATGTTCAAAACCCTATCAATGTTCCAGCCAGTAGGTCATGCCCCGGTCCTCCGCGACTTCCTGGAGCAAGGTAATGTTGCCGGCCGCCGTGCTGAAGTACTTCATTTCGGTCTGTTCATCCGGCATGCGCAAAATAACCGGCGGGTACATCATCGCCGGAAAGTGGATGCCGGTCGGCGCCACTTCAATGGTTTTCTCTGCCCCGTCGACCACACCGAAATCCGGATTCGGTATGGTAATCCGGTCTTCTAAATCCACTGTGGCACTTTCATCAATGTCGAACTGGGGCTTATCAAGCCTTCCGCCCGTGGCAACATCCATCTCGTGAACAATGGAGTCGCCGCCGGCGGCACAGGGCGTGTCCTTGGGAATGGAGGTGATCACAATAAATTTACCGTCTCTGATCTGTCCATCTCGCACGACCCGCTCTCTGCCTGAAGTATGGGGCAAGTCAAAGTACCAGCCGGCATGGTTGGGGCGCTCAGGATCAGACGACGGATTCGGATCCTGATCCCCATCAAGTTCCGCATCCCATACGATGGCATTGTCGGACAAAACCCTCAAAAAGCGCGTAAAGTCCGTATAAGCGACCTCATCAAAATATATCTGGGTTTGCGCCAGTAGACTGACGCTTGCCGGCTGGTTGCTGAGTTTTTGAGTCGCCTCGCGGTCAAAGCTTCCC
>JAQBHK010000559.1:0-3379 GCA_032127815.1 Desulfobacterales bacterium | reverse complement strand
CGCAGCATTTTTTGTGAAAGCTCGTGCGGGTAAAGATTGTTAATAAACATGATAAAAATCGTAAACCCCAGATAGACGGACAGGAATTCAATTTTAACGGCGAGTTTTAAATCAAAATTAGGCAATAAAGCTGTGAAAAATCTTTCGTCCGACATCATATACAGCAAAGCAGTCAAAATACAGAGGCATCCAAAATAGAGTGTTGAAATTTCTTGTCGGCGAAGCCCGAAGAGGCAAAAATGGTAAAGGGCCATTGTCAAAAGGCTCCCCAACAAAAATAAATCAAAAGATAGTTCAGCGGGCATTTTTATCTTTAGAACATTAGACTCTGCTGCAATCAAACCCAGCTTAGTTTTAGCGGCAGCATCTATCCTGCCGGTCACTGCTAAGCTATTGTCATTTTGAAATTTTTTCAGTGCGATTTCGGTTCGCCGGCCCCAAATACCATCTGGCTTCCCCGCATCGTAGCCCAGTTCCTTAAGTCTCTTTTGAACTTGATATACGCTTGCCTGGTCATAGCTTTGTGAATATGCGCTGGTAAAAGCGACGCTGAGGCAACAAACACAGACAAACACAGATAAAAATATGGCAGTAAGTTTCCTTTGCTTCACGGATTTCCCCATTAACAGATTCCTGCTCATAGAAAAATACAGCAGGAATCGTGCCAAAGTGATGCTTAAAGTTTTTTTCTATTTTTATGGATAGTTGAAGATTATTTGTCGAAGCACATACATATGTCGCGTAGCGGGTTTGAGGTGATAATTGCCAAAGTGTCAAATATTTGACCTTTGATAAACTCCTACATGTTTTTCTGTTATATGCCGATATAGATTAAAGTACAGCAGCTTCGTAAAAATTAAAAAAATAACTTTTTGCAAAACGTTTTACGTATTTGCAAATAAACGTCAAGCCATAACCTAAAACGTGACGGATTCGACTTTTTACGATTTCATCAACATTAACAAGGAGTTTAATACATGAGTGTAAATCAACTCATGGCCGGGGCTGACACCGGGCAATTCGACGCCATATCACTAATGCCCGTCCTGGAGGTTTCCCGCCGGCTGGGCGGGCAGTTCGAGCTGCGCGAGCTGCTGGCCGAGATCGTCGACGCCGCCCGCAATGTGCTCCGCGCCGACCGCGGCACCGCGTTCCTCTACGACCCCGAGCCCCGCGAACTCTATGCCGAGGTGGCCACCGGTGTGCGGGAGTTGCGCTTTGGTATCGACCAGGGCATCGCCGGCGAGTGTGCCCGCGATCGCGCAATCATCAACGTACCCGACTGCTCCGCCGATCCGCGCCACAACCGCGCAGTCGACCTGAAAACCGGCTACAAGACCCGTAACATGCTGACCATTCCACTGGTGGGCCTTGACGATGAACTGGTAGGTGTGTTGCAGTTGCTCAACTCGGCCAAAGGCCGATTCGACGCAACCGATGAACAGGTGGCCACGGTGCTCGCCTCCCAGGCCGCTGCAGCCATCCAGCATACGCGCCTGATCGAGGAACGCATGGTCAAACTCCAACTCGAGCACGATCTGGGCCTGGCCCGTGATATCCAGGCGAAATTGCTGCCGATCGACCCTCAGCCGCCCGAGGGTTACAGTCTGGCCGCCTTCAACCGGCCGGCCGACCAGACCGGCGGCGACATCTACGACGTAATCCATCTTCCCAAAACACCGGGGCACAGCGGTGAAACCGAACGCATGCTGTTGCTGCTGGCCGACGTCACCGGACACGGGATCGGTCCGGCCCTTATTGCCACCCAGGTTCGAACGATGATACGCCTCGGCCTGCGGCTTTGCAACGATCTGGACAAGCTGTTTGTCGACATCAACAATCAGTTGAAGGACGACCTGGACTCCAACCGGTTTGTCACCGCCTTTCTCGGTGTACTCGACGCCGGCGAACATACCGTTCGCTACCACTCCGCCGGGCAGGCTCCGCTGCTGCACTACCACGCCGACACCGGTCGCTGCGAATGGCGCGGTGCCTCGACCATTCCCATGGGCATCATAGCATCGCCGCCAATGGACCGCCCGGAGCCGATGTGCATGTCCCCTGGTGATATCATCGCTTTGCTGACCGATGGGTTCTACGAGCATCCCAACCCCGCCGGGGAACAGTTCGGTGAAGACCGCATCGGGCAGGTGATCCACGAGCACGCCGCCGACTCAGCCCAGGCGATATTCGAGGCGCTGCTGGCCGACTTTACCGCTCATATCGAAGACGTCGTACAGAACGACGACCTGACCGCCCTGATCCTCAAGCGCAATGCGTAAACAGAACTGCTCTCTTCTTGATTCGTTCTAGGTCTGAGTTCCAGGTTCTAGGCTCTGGGTTCGGATTCTGCGTTCACCGTTCTGGGTTCTGCGTTCTGGGTTCTGCGTTCACCGTTCTGGGTTAACCTTTGAACCTCTGAATCCTGAACCCTGAACCCTGAACCTCTGAACCTTTGAAAAAGTTTTTATCCGCCTGCCATAGCAGTCAAGGGGGTTGCCATCAGATTCTTGACGGTATCAATTAAGGTTTGGATTGAGATAGGTTTTGAAAGGACAGCATCGAAAGCACCATTTACAAGCAGCCATGGAGTCCCTGAGATAGCGATAACAGAGGTATATGGTCTTTCTGAATTGCGGATATGCCTGACGACACCAAAGCCATCAAGAGCAGGCATGCAAATATCCGTTATAACCAAGTCAAAATTGTATTCATCAAACTTTCTGATTCCTTCTAAACCATCTGTTGCTATCTCAACATCGCAGCCGATCTTTGCTAATGCCATTGTGAGCATGAGCAAAATGGATTCTTCATCGTCAATGACTAAAATACTATGCATGATTTTATTCCTTTAATTTTAATCATTTATGCAATACATCGAAATGACATATCAATAAGTATCTTAATTTGCTCGGATTGTCAACAACATATTGAAAATTCAAATACATATAAAACAAATTGAGTTTTTGAGGACAATTTTCCATTTAGAAAATTACTGTTGAAATTGATGCAGAAAATGCAGTTAAAGAAAAGGTTGCACTTAAAAATTAATTTGTTATACTTTAAGGAACTATGGGGGAAACAGCAGACGAATTAATGCTACAACTCTGATATCATTTTTAAACTGATCGACAGGAGAGCTGCGATAGTTATTTTAGCTAAATGGATATGGAACCCTGTTCTCTGCCTTGTTTATCTTGAATTAGGCCTTGTCTTTTTATACCTTACCCGTGGAATTGTCTGGAAAAAAAGCCTGCCGGTCGCCCTTAATATTTTACGAAACGACCATTCCGTATCGACTGACAGAACTGTTTCACATACAAAAGCATTCCTTACAAGTGTTGCCGCCACTGTAGGAATCGGGAATATTGCCGGTGTC
>JAQBHK010000558.1:0-3699 GCA_032127815.1 Desulfobacterales bacterium | reverse complement strand
TCGCAGGCTGCTGGCCGGCCTGCGTCGCGCGCTGCGCTGGTTCACCTGGCGCCGCGTGCTGGCGATCCTTGCCGCGCTCATCGGCCTTGCGGTCGGCGGCGGCTTCCTGTTCCTGTGGTACATCTCGGCGTACCCGGCGGTGCCGCCGTACCGGTCCATCAGCGAGGTCGTGTACCTGACCAAGGAACCGGGCAAGTGCCTGGACGAAGCCGGCAAACCGATCCTCGCGGGGGCCCCTTTGCGCTTCTTTCTTATATTGTACTCTTGGGCCGTGCGGCCTGCGATCAGTTGGATGCTTTTGGGCAAAGTCTCGCGGTGGCAAGTATCCTGAATAAGAAGATGAATGTGGTTCGATGTAACGGTGTAATTCAGTATACATAGCCCGAATCGCTTTTTGCTCTCATACAGCCATTTTTGCCAGCGCCTGCGGTCTCTGGCGAATTTCAGCAAGAATTCCTTCTTGTGGCACCGATGTGTAATATGCCATATCATTCCTGGTATGTAATATCGGTTTCCCCGCGGCATCCGTGTCCTGCGCTACATTATTTTGCTTAGAAGTCCGTTTTTAACCCTAAAATCATCAGTCTAAGCCTGTAAATCCCCTCTTTTGGGGTTGTATTACATTTTTTATCAGTATGTTATCTCGGTCCGACCCAGATCAACTTTTTTTACAAACAATCAACCACTTAGCGTGGCCCGACCCTCAAGTTCAAAGAAAAGTGGTTGCATAAAACAACATTAAGTGTTAATATGCAACCATAAATTCACTCTTAGGAGGTAATATGGCTACAGCAGTTAAGGTTTCTGACGATCTGTTTGAGAAAGCAAAGATCAAGTCAAAAATATTTAAAAGATCAATTGCTGGTCAAATTGAATATTGGGCAAAAATAGGGCAAATGATCGAAGAGAATCCGGATCTTCCGTTACCTTTTATTCAGGATGTTCTTATCGGTCGAGAACAAATAAAAGCCGGTCAAGGAACCCCATATATATTTGGAGAGGGTGAATGACCGATATTAAAGAGATAATCCAAGCGCCGATTTTTGCCAAGCAAAAAAAGAAACTACATAAAAAACAAATAATAGATTTGGATAACGCTGTAAAATCTATTTGTAATGACCCCACCATCGGTGAGATGAAAGTGGGAGATTTACAGGGAATCCACGTTTATAACTTTAAATCTAATAAACAACAAATATTGCTGGCTTACGAAGTGATTAATTCTACGCTCTATTTATACACGTTTGGTTCTCATGAAAATTTCTATCGAGAGCTAAAAAAGTACATGCAGCATTAAATCTACATTTCGCCCACATTTCCACACCGCCGAACTGAGAGGCCGAGCGGCCCCTAATATAGAAGGCCTTTGGGGTCAGGCCGCGACAACCGACGATAATACCATCAAGGGAGGTTTAATATACCCTAAAATCGTCTTAAACGACTCTTTTTGACCCCCTTAAGCCAAATCATACTTCAAAAAAATCCTTAGACCTGCAATTTTGAACCCAAAAAGGTGTGTTTAAGACAAAAAAGTAGCCATTTTTAGAGCTCTTTTTACAAACAATCAGCCACTTAGCGTGGGCGACCCCAGATTACATCACCGATGTGTAATATGCCATATCATTCCTGGTATGTAATATCGGTTTCCCCGCGGCATCCGTATCCTACGCTACACTGTTTTGCTTAGAGGTCTGTTTTTGACCCTGAAATCATCAGTCTAAGACGATAAACACCCTCATATTTAATACTATTTCATGTTTTATCAGTTTGTTATCTCGGTCCGACCCAGACGCCTTGGGGAATAAAAATTCGATGCCCTGGAGGCTTCAGCGGATAGCAAGACCCCGGTTACGTAGGTAGTCCTTCAAGTCGCCAATTCCAATGGTCCCAAAATGGAACACAGAGGCGGCAAGTAAGATTGTAGCACCTGCTTCCACTGCCTGATAGAAATGATCCAATTCCCCTGCGCCACCGGAGGCGACCACATCGGCCGAGACCGCTTCCTTAATGGCTCTGATCACCGGCAGATCATAACCGGTCTGCACGCCGTCACCCGCTTTGCTTGTAGGCAGAATAACCGGAACACCGTATCCGTCAACGCGCTTTGCCCATTCGATCGCATCTGCGCCAGTGGCTGTCCGTCCTCCATCAATATAAACTTCATAGCCTGAGGGCATAGCCGCGTTCCGATCTACATCGATGGCCACCGTCACCTTCTCGGCGCCCAGCGCCTTAACCATTTCTTCGACCAGTTCAGGCTTCCGAAAGGCGGCACTGCTGGTCGACACCTTGTTTGCTCCCGCGCTTAGCACTAACTCGGCCGATTTTACATCAGATATGCCGCCGCCAACGGTGAATGGCACAGTTGTGACTTCGGCGACGCGTTTAACTACGTCGAGCATGGTGGCTCTACCTTCCACCGTAGCTGTGATATCCAGAAGCGCCAGTTCGTCTGCGCCGGTCTCACAATAATATCGTGCGCATTCGACCGGATCACCAGCGTCTCGTATGTCCACGAAATGGACGCCCTTGACAACGCGTCCGTCCTGCATGTCTAGACACGGCATGATTTTAATTATTTGATCCAATGTTTCCCTCCTTTTTGCTTTGTTTTATAGGTCTATCTTTTTTATTTCCTGTCATGGGTCAATAGTAGTCGCGGTAGGAATGCCGGTTACCCGGCACCCCCCGCACAGATCCCAAGCATGCGGAACTACCGCACTGGGCTCCTGCCTCAGGTCAGACGCAGAAGCTTTGATTCGCTGCTTCTCGTACCCTGTTCAGTCCGATCGACGCTGCTTCCAGCCCCTGTGTGCCGGTCACGGCCGTCTGAACACAGTTCCCCTCGGCCGGAGGCCTTTTCTCCACAAACTCCGCCGGTGGTTGGTCACGCCGTTGGCGTGATTGTGCACCCTTGTTCGTTCGCTCCATCGATACTATTCCTCCGTCCGACTTCCCAGGCGCGTACATGTCGGGCGTTCGGCCATTGGCCTTTTCCGACCGGACCGACTGTGGATAGCAGCCGGCCACGACTGGGATCTCCCGGTTTCCGTACAAAGAGTTTGCATACATGCTCTGGTTCTCTGACTCCGCGGGTCCGGTGCGTCACTCGCGCTGGCGCGACGTACCGTATTGCCTTCCCCACCAAGTCACAAGGTCGGCAACCCGAAATAGGTGATTTCGGAGCTCAATAGCCAGGCCTGCATGCCCCCTGTCAACGCTTCGCCCGCCCCCTTGCGGAAAGCCGACGCATGACTCGGGGCCACGGCTGGTCGCTAACCATTACCATGCGGAGGACTTTCACCCCCTACTCTTTGCCGGCTTTTACCGGCGCTTTCGACTTGACCCCTATTTTCCATAAATTTCTGTCAAGAATGAAGACCTGACCCCCTTGTCTTCTTGACCCCCTTGTCTTCTCAGAGCGGGACAGGCTTGGCCCGGAGGACCAGGCTTTTCAGGACTAAATAGAAACCGCCATAATCATGTGCGGCGATGCTTTCTTGATGGCGTTCACTGGAGTCGGACCGAGATAACTTAATATAATAACAATAAATAAAGCATGAAACGGGCCAATAAAACGTCTTAAACGACCCTTTTTGGCCCCAAAAACGGCCATTTAAGCCAAACAGATTATTTTAATAATTCCTTAGAACCGCTATTTTGGTGCTAAAATGCCACGTTTAAGGGCAAATAACAGCC
>JAQBHK010000557.1:0-3897 GCA_032127815.1 Desulfobacterales bacterium | reverse complement strand
GCCAGGGGTATCAATCATTCAACAAATTACGAGTTTCGAGCCTTACAAAAAAGCGGCGAACTGCTATGGTTAGAAACTTTTGCTACAATTATCAATTACAATGGGCAAAAGGCTTGCATGGGAAATGTGATAAATTTAACATCGAAAAAGCAGGCCGAGAAGGCGCTGGGGGAGAGCGAGGAGAAATATCGAACTGTACTCGAGAGTATCGAAGATGGCTATTATGAAGTGGATATGAACGGAAACTTTACCTTTTTCAATAGTTCGATGTGCAATATACTCGGTTATTCAAAAGACGAACTGATCGGCATGAATCACCGACATGTTATGGACGCAAAAACTGCCGAGAAGATTTATCAAGCCTTAAAGGAAATCTACCAGTCCGGTAAAACTACAAAAACGATTGATTTTGAACTTATCAGAAATGACGGTGCTAAGATTTTCATTGAGTCTTTGGCATCTTTAATAAGAGATTCAAAAGGTCAAGCAAATGGATTCCGGGGTATTGCCAGAGATGTAACTAAACGAAAGCTTGCTGAAGAAGAAAGAGAGGAACTTGAAGCTCAACTCCTTCAAGCTCGAAAGATGGAATCAATCGGCACTTTGGCCGGCGGAATTGCACACGACTTTAACAACCTCCTTATGGGCATCCAGGGACATGCCTCTTTGATGTTAATGGATAAGGACTTTACCTACCCGGATTTTGAAAATCTGAAAGGGATAGAAGAATATGTTCAAAATGCAGCAGATCTCACCAAGCAGCTTCTGGGCTTTGCCAAGGGCGGGAAATATGAGGTCAAACCCACAGATTTAAACCAACTCGTTAAAAAACAAAGCCTTATGTTTGGCCGTACCAGAAAAGAGATCAATATCCGTGGAAAATATGAAAAGAATCTTTGGGCGGCAGAGGTCGATGAGAGGCAGATGGAACAGGTACTGTTGAATCTTTATGTTAATGCCTGGCAGTCGATGCCCGGAGGTGGTAATATTTTCATACAAACAGAAAATGTAAGTCTTGACGAGTATTACACCACGCCTTTTGAGATGAGACCTGGAAAATATGTAAAGCTCTCTGTAACAGACACCGGTATCGGCATGGACAAGACTACCCAGCAAAGGATATTTGATCCATTCTTTACAACAAAGACAATGGGCAGGGGTACCGGTTTGGGATTAGCTTCCGTATATGGGATTATCAAAAATCATGGCGGCTTCATCAATGTCTACAGCGAGGAGGGGGAGGGGTCAGTCTTTACCATCCATCTCCCGGCTTCAGAAAAACAGATTATGGCAAAAAAAGAAATTGAAAAAGACATATTAAAAGGGTCTGAAACAATTCTTCTGGTAGATGATGAAGATATGATTATTGACGTTGGTACGCAATTGCTGGAGAAACTTGGCTATAAGGTTATGATAGCCAAGAGTGGGTCTGAGGCCATAGAGATATATAAGAAAAATAGGGATAGTGTTGATATGGTCATCCTGGATATGATTATGCCGGAGATGGACGGTGGCAAAACGTATGACATGCTCAGGGAAATCAATCACAAAATTAAGGTACTGCTTTCAAGTGGTTATAGTATCGATGGTAAAGCCTCAGAGATACTCGAGCGGGGTTGTGATGCTTTTATCCAGAAACCTTTCAATATTATAGATCTGTCAGAGAAACTAAGGGAAATTCTTGACAAAGCGAAAGGCTAAAATTCCTGTCCCCATAGCCACGAATTGACGGGATCTGCGCTGCGGGGGATTGCGTAATTTCGCTACCGGAAACTATGGATTCAAGCTTTAACGTTAGGCGTAATCAGATAACGGAAGCGCCAGTGTAAACGTTGTCCCTTCTTTAACTTTGCTTTTTACATCTATGGTTCCACCGTGATCCTGCATGTTCTGATGGGCAATAAAAAGTCCGAGCCCGGTACCGCTGTGCATAATACTCTTGTGTTTAGTGGTAAAATAAGGATCAAATATTTTGTCAATAATATCTTGCGGAATCCCGGAACCGTTATCTTTGATCTCTATTCTAATAATAGCCGGCTTTCCCTTCTCGTTATCTTTGCGGGTCGCAAGCTTGATCCTCCCCCTCTCAGGAGTAATTTCGACCGCATTTGAAAGGATATTTAGAATAACCTGTTTCATCTTTTCGGCATCCATCCAGACCAGATCGACAGTAGGATCGAATTGGCGGATGACATCAACATTTTTGGCGTTACTTTGTGGTGAAACCAGCAGTATCATCTTGTCAATCAGCTCGTGGAGATTACTAAATTCAAAATGTGATTCTTTCTTTTTGACCAGATCCAGAAGTTCCGTGATGAGCTTGTTCACCCGCGTGGTCTCTTCCAGTGCAATTTTATAAAAGTCATTTTTGAATTCTTCGTCATTGTATTTGCCGGGAAGCATCTGTAAAAATGTACCGATTGCTGTCATGGGATTCTTAATTTCATGGGCCAGCCTGGCAGCCAAATTCCCCAAAAAGGAGAATTTTTCCGAACGGCTAAGCAGGGTATTCGATCTTTTGAGTTCCTGCACCTGCTCCTGGAGTCTGCTGTAAAGCCTTGCGTTTTCAATGGCAATGGCGATCTGGGGCGCAAAGACTTCCAGCGTTTCCCGGGTTTCTTTGGACACACCTTTTTCATCAACCGCATCCGTGGCGATAACCCCGATCACCTTGGAGCGGATGATAAGGGGAACGACGTATATTGCCGCAGGCTTTCCATAAGCTAACATAATGTTTTCTTTTCTCAGGCTTGAACTTTCTACTTCAGGCACATACTCCGGTAGCCCTGTAGCGACAACTCTTGCAAGGATATTACTCACCTGCTTAAGCGGAATTCTGTAATTTTTTATTTCCACCGGAACTTCGTTTTTAAAATCCAAACCGTGAAGATATTCCAGATACCCTTCCTCCTCATTTACGAGCATAATTGCGGCACGGTTGATTTGGCAAACGTTGGACAGAATGTTCATGATAACGGTAAGGAGTTGTTCCAGGTTAAGTACTGAGAGAATCGCCTTTCCCGTGTCCTGTATGGCTAAGAGCTGTTTGATTTTTCGATTCAGATCTATGTTCAGCCGATAGACTTCCTCATATTTTTTCTCTATGATCTTTTTGTCAGCCTCTATTTCACTGAAGGTTTCCATCAAAAGCGATTTTGATATGAAAAATCTTGAATAAATTTCATAAAATCTGTTTCTTGAAAACCATTTCAACTGATATTCGCAGTACGAAGCCCCTTCAAAATAACAACATTTTTCTTTTAAATCGATAGGCTTTCCTCCCCATATAAGCGGTAGAAAAGTATAAATGCCCTGGTTCATCATGCATTGGTCTTTTGATACATCCATGTTTTTATACCAATGCAATCGAACAATAGCACTGCTTCGCTTGACTTCTACAAGTTCTACTTTTTTATTTCTGTTCCATTTGTCATTGAGTTTTTGAGCATTTTTGAGAACTCTACGATGCGACCCGAAAACTTTTAAAAGTAAGCTTGTGAATCCAAGAGAAGTCTTTTCAGCAGCGTATTGGCCAATTTTATAGGCTGCCATCTCGTCATTGAGAATTCGTCCGGCCCTTGCATATAGTTTGGAAGCTACGGTGCAGGAAATCCAATTGTTTGGATCTGTTAAAAAGCTTTCAGGGTCAGGGAGGGCATCAATTTCAGGGTCCAGTTCCTCCAGTAGGTAGTCGTAATTGCCGCCGTTGTGTTCCTTTACATAGGCCAAAACAGCCTTGGAATTAATACAATTGGATTCTTTTTTCATAATTTAAGCCTGGATGATAATGATAAGGTTTGATGATCTCGTAAAAAGTCACGAATTGAAGCTCCCTGCAGTCCCGCCCAGGTGGGACGGGGAATACGCACGCTGCTGCAGTTCAAAATAACTGTTTTT
>JAQBHK010000556.1:0-9382 GCA_032127815.1 Desulfobacterales bacterium | reverse complement strand
TGCCTTGATAAAGAACCAAAATTGATATTCTGACACAGCCTCAAAGGACCGGGTTTTTCAGAATAAAATAAAAAGCCTTTGGGCTACCATACTCTAAGGAGAAGAACAATGCGGATCAATACCGATTTAAAGCTCCTCATTTACCGTCGAACCAAAATCGTGGCAACCCTCGGCCCGAGCTCCAATGATACCAGTACCATTGAGCGCCTCATCATGACCGGTGTCAACGTTTTCAGGCTCAACATGTCACATGGTACCCACGACGAGCACAGCAACACCTATCAGCGTATTCGCACGGCAGCCGGCAAACTCGCAAAACCGATAGCGGTACTGGCAGATCTATGCGGCCCGAAAATCCGAGTTGGAACCTTTCAAAATGGTCGAATTGAGCTGGTTACCGGCAATTCCGTCACGGTGACCAGCCGGGACGTCATCGGCCGCCCGGAACTCATCCCCTCGCAGTACCGGGCGCTGGCCAATGATGTCCAGATCGGGAATCGCATACTCTTAGATGACGGCAATATCGAACTGCTCGTCCAAGCGGTTGAGGGAACCGAAATTGCCTGTAAAGTAGTCAATGGCGGCATGCTCAGCGACCACAAGGGCATGAACCTTCCCGGAGTTAATATTTCCTCCCCGTCACTGACGGAGACTGATCGCGTTGATGCTCATTTTGCATTGCAATTGGGGGTGGATTTTTTGGCGCTCTCGTTTGTCCGCCGAGGCTCAGATGTCGAGGAACTGCGCGCCCTTATTTCGGCAACCAAAGCCCAAGTCGCCATTGTTGCTAAAATTGAAAAGCCGGAAGCACTCGACAATATCGATGAAATTATAGAAGCCGCTGATGCAATCATGGTGGCCCGCGGTGATCTGGGGGTAGAACTGCCGCCGCAAGCCGTCCCCAATGTCCAAAATCAGCTCATCGATCTGGCACGAACTAACCGAAAACCTGTCATTGTGGCCACCCAAATGCTTGAATCCATGATTGATCATCCGCGACCCACAAGGGCTGAAGTTTCGGACGTGGCCAATGCGGTCCGCAGTGGCGCTGATGCGGTGATGCTCTCGGCCGAAACAGCTTCAGGAAAGTATCCGGTTGAAACGGTCAAGATGATGGATGATATCGCCCGACAGACCGAAGCATACCTTTGGCGCCAGGGTGCCTTCGCATCCTTGACCCGCAATCAAAAAACCGCCAGGCCGTTTCCGATTGAAGATGCCCTCTCGGAATCAATGGCACAATTGTCCCGCGACCTTCTCGCCCGGGCAATTATGATAATATCCATGCAAGGCCGTTCCCTGGCGGTTATGAGTTCATCGAGGCCGGCCGCACCCATGATCGGCATTTGTCCCGATCATAGGTCCAGTTGCATTGCAAATCTCCTCTGGGGTGTAATTCCGGTAACCGCCGATCAGAACGAAATTGACAATCCCGATGTACTCGCAAAACGAATTGTTTTAGAATTCGGATTAGCGATCGAAGATCAAACCATTCTGGTCGTGCGGGGATTCAGCAGCGACCCGAAAAAAAACACACCCAGCGTAACCGTTGTTAAGGTTTGACAAAGCCGTGCGATATGTAAAATGACGAATGAAAACTGTAAGCAATTATTAGCCATTGCCATGGTCAGTATTATACTAACAGCATGTGCTGCCTTCAATCCGGCTTCCATACAGCCTGAAAAGGTTTTCGGAAGCAGCTCCGCGCCGCTTCTGGAACCGGGACAGAGAATTAAAATCATGTCCTGGAACGTGCAGTACATGGCCGGAAAAAATTATGTCTTCTTTTACGATCTGCTTGACAACAGCGGACCTGACAGGCGCCCCTCGGCAGAAGACATCACTTCTACCTTAAAGGAGGTGGCACGGGTGATCCGCCGGGAGAACCCGGATATTGTCATGCTGCAGGAAGTTGATGACAATGCGCGCCGGACCGACTATGAAGATCAGCTGGCGCGTTTGCTGGAACTGCTCCCCGCTGACTATAAATTTCATGTTTCGGCCTTTTACTGGCAATCCTTATTTGTTCCACATCCCAAAATTATGGGAAAGGTGGGCATGAAGCTTTCCATTCTATCCAAATTCAACATTGCCAAGGCTGTCCGCCATCAACTGCCGTTAAGAAAAATAAGTGCTTTGAGGCAGCGCTTTGACCTGAAACGGGCTGTTATCGAAGCCCGTCTGCCAATCAAAGACGGCGACGATTTTATTGTGATGAACACCCACTTGTCGGCCTTCGCCCAGGGCGAGGATACCATGCAGCGTCAAATAGAACATCTCAAAATGCTGATGAATCAATATACAAAAGAAGGACCGGCCTGGATCTTGGGGGGTGATTTTAATCTTCTGCCGCCCGGCAAAGCCTATCAGCGCCTGCCGGATCATCATAAAAAGTATTACCGGGAGAATACCGAACTTGAGCTTTTAACTTCAGCGTATCGATCGGTTCCGGGCCTGCAAGAAGTTAACGGCAATGTTCCGGAAAAATGGTATACCTTCTTCTCCAACGATCCCGGGATCAAGGAGCCGGACCGGACCATCGACTTTATCTTCTATGCAGACAGGCTGCAATTGGGGAAACATCGCGTCATTCGGGACCATACGCTCCATATCTCCGATCATATGCCGATTGTGGCGGAGTTTATAATTCCCAAGTGATTCGTAGTCTCACCGTGCATCATCATTCTCTATAATCTCCGCAAGGTGGACAGGCATGGGCCATAGAACCAGGCTTTGGTTATCCCCAGAGGAGTTAATTTGACAGGCTGTGGATCAATCAAAACGCTTATCAAGCTTTCGTACTCTTACTCTTAATCGTACTCTTACTTTTACTTTTACTTTTACTCATGTTCTTAATCAAAAAATTCGGTAGCATTCGTCAATTGCTAAAACCGATTAGGATTACGATTACGATTAAGAGTAAGATTAAGAATTATTTCAGGCAGAGCCATCTATCTCTGACCTGGCCCAGAGGACCAAACTATAATAAACAGTTTGACATAAAAAGTTGATTTTTTGTAGGATGCCAAAGATTAAAGGCAATGAAGTCTGCCTGAACCGCCCTTGCCTTAGGAATTTGCCGGGGGATGATGACTTCTACTTGCAAGGGTAGAAGTCTTTGCGTACTTTTACCCTATCCGGGATCAGCCGGATGGGGGTTTTTGTAAATGAGGGGCATATGGCTGTCAGCTTGGCACTAATTATCATTGTTGGATTGGTCGCTGATTATCTGTTCAAAAAAATGAAATTGCCCGGTCTGATCGGGATGCTCATTGTCGGAATTCTGGCAGGCCCCTATGTACTTAACATGATGTCGCCGGAGATGATGAGAGTTTCCGGTGATTTCAGAAAGATCGCCCTGATTGTAATTCTGCTGCGCGCCGGGTTTGAACTGCGCCGGGATGCGTTGCACCGGGTCGGGCGGGCAACAGTCATCATGAGCGCCCTCCCGGCGGTTTTTGAAATCGCCGGTATAATGCTGGTGGCTCCCAAGCTGCTGCACATGACCTACCTTGAGGCCGCCATCTTAGGTTCCATTCTGTCAGCCGTATCCCCGGCGGTTGTTGTACCCCTGATGATCGACTATATGGACCGGGGCAGAGGTTCGAAAAAGGGAATCCCCACCATGATCCTGGGGGCTTCTTCCCTGGATGATGTTTTCGTAATTGTGCTGTTCACCGTATTTTTAGGAATGTACGGCGGTGAACAGGGCAATGTTTTACTACAACTGGCTGATATCCCCATATCGATCGTTTTAGGAATCATTGCAGGGATTATCCCCGGTTATTTTTTATACCTCCTCTTTACCAGATATGACTGGCGCCCCCCCAAACGCACGATGGTTGTCATGGGGGTCGCCATTATCCTCACCTGGCTGGAAGCGGTTTGCGAAGAGCATGTGCCGGTGGCAAGTCTTTTAGGGGTTATGGCAATCGGTTTTGTCATCCTGGAAAAGTCAGAACCGATCGCCCATCTGATTTCCCAGAAGCTGAAAAAGCTGTGGGTATTTGCCGAACTTTTGCTCTTTGTTCTGGTTGGAGCGCAGGTAAATATCCATGTGGCCTGGAAAGCCGGTCTGGCCGGCACCCTGGTAATCTTTATCGGTCTGCTTTTCAGAAGCGTCGGAACATATCTGTCTTTGCTGGGAACGCCCTTTACCTGGCAAGAAAGGCTCTTTTGCGTGGTGGCTTATATCCCCAAAGCAACGGTTCAGGCCGCCATCGGCGCGGTTCCTTTGGCCGCCGGCGTTGCTGCCGGTGAAGTGATTCTGGCGGTAGCGGTGATGTCGATTCTATTGACGGCTCCCATCGGCGCCATCGGCATCATGATTATGGGAGAACGAGTTCTGGATCACGGAGAACTTTCGACATACAAGTTTAAAGAACTCCGGGAAAAACTGGCACTTCCCCATGTAGGCGAAAGGGTTCGCAACAAAAGTTCCGGCAGGGTGTGGAAAGTAATCGAAAAAAAAGAGGTCTGGCTGGAGGAACCTGGCCAGAAAGGTGCCCTGCAGGCCGCTCCCAGACCGTCTCCGGCTATCTATTTGCGCTACTGGGAAGAAGAGACCAGCCCGGGGCTAAACCAGGGCAATACCATGTCGCATCAATATACCCATAAAGACTCTTCATTTGAGGAAGACTGGGAAATACTCTATGACTGGTAGTGAAGAAGTGCTTAAACTTGTAAATGCCCAGAGGACCAGGCTTTGGTTTCACTCCACAGGGGTTAATTTGCCAGGTTGTGGATCAATCAAAACGTTTATCAAGCGTTCTTACTCATACTCTTAATCGTAATCCTAATCGGTCCTGGCAATTGGCTAATTCTACCGATTTTTTTGATTACGAGTATGATTAAGATTACGATTAAGGACTATTTCAGGCAGAGCCAAACATCTCTGACCCCCGCAATGCGGGACAGGCTTGGTCCAGAAAACCAGGTTTTCCAGGACTAAACAAAAAAGGAGTTGCCATGAAAGCCAGCGTAATTCAAACCGATCAGGCCCCGGCGGCCATTGGACCGTATTCCCAGGGGATAGCAATTGCTTCCTGGTTGTTTGTCAGCGGTCAATTAGGAATGATCCCTGCAACAGGAGAGCTCGCAGGCCCTGATTGCGCCTCGCAGGCCCGCCAGGCCTTAGAGAATATGCGGCAGATCGTGCAGGCCGGAGGTTGCAGCTTAAACGATGTGGCTGCCGTCGACGTTTTCCTGACCGACATGGCTAATTTTGCCGAGTTCAATGCAATCTATGCCGAATATTTTACGGACCATCGTCCGGCCAGAGCCGTGGTGGAAGTTCGGGCGCTTCCCAAGGGAGCCGCGGTGGAGATCAAGTGCATCGCCTGCTGCGGATAAAATCGTAATACGATTTTGTCTTTTTACGAGTTCATCAATATTTCGTGTTTTCTTAATTTCGTGCTTTCGTGATAAAAAGCCTCTCTCTTTTCACGCTTGCCATACCCCCCCTTCTCATGGTTATAATCGATAATGGAAAGATGATAATTCCTGCCGTTTATCCAGCCGATAGAGGACTATTCTTATGAAGACACCACACAATGACCGCATTGTAGAAGAAGCCGCTGCACTGGCCGCGGCCTGGCAGAACCGCGCCAATCAGCTTTTGACCGCCGAAGAGAATGCGGTTGCTCAACAGATGCAACGCCTGATGACGCATCCTTTGGACAAAGTGGTTTTGACCAAATTGATTGATCAGAGTTTTCGTTCTGAAAACACAGCCCGAGTCGCCGATCAGGTTAACTACCTGCTGGCTAAATTCGGTGTGCCGGATTTTTTTTCATCGGTGGAAAAATTGCTGGTGCAGATGTTTATCGGATTGGGCAGGTATATCCCCAGTGTGGCTGTGCCCAAGATGATTGAAAAAATGCGGCACGACAGCAGCCGGGCGATTATTCCGGGAGAACCGGATGTTTTGCATGCGCTTTTGCACAAAAGAAAAGAGCAGGGCGTGCGCATGAACATCAACCGTTTAGGGGAAGCCATTCTGGGGGAGAAAGAAGCCCTCCATCGTCTGGAAAGTTATATTAACGATCTTGAAAACCCGGATATTGAATACATTTCCGTAAAAATTTCCACTATCTATTCTAAGATTCAGTCGCTGGCGTTTGAGCATAGCGTCAGGATACTGACAGAGCGTCTTACACAACTATACCATGCCGCCGGAAATAATATTTTTGTCAGGAACGACAACACCAAAGTCCCCAAATTTGTTAATCTGGACATGGAAGAATACCGCGATCTTGAAATTACCGCCGCAGCGTTTACAAGAACCCTGGAACAAGCAGAGCTTAAACATCATTCCGCCGGCATCGTACTGCAGGCCTATTTGCCGGATTCGTATGCAATGCAAAAAGAGCTTACCACCTGGGCTCAAGCGCGCTTGAAAAAAGGCGGAAGTCCTATCAAGATCCGCATCGTCAAAGGTGCCAATATGGAGATGGAATTGCAGGAAGCCGCCCTCCACAACTGGCCCCAAGCGCCCTATGACAACAAGCTCGATGTGGATGCCAATTTCAAGCGCATGGTTGAATTCGGCATGGCACCTGAAAACATCAGTGCGGTTCACCTGGGGATCGGATCCCACAACCTTTTTGAACTGGCCTATGCCTGCAAACTGGCCCAGCAGCATAAGGTCACTGACTATGTTTCGTTTGAAATGCTCAAAGGGATGGCCGATCACGTGCGCCGGGCCATACACGAAATATCGGGAAATGTTGTCGTCTACGCACCGGTAGCCGCCAAAGAGCAGTTTATCACTGCCATTGGGTATCTGATCCGTCGTCTGGATGAAAATACGGCCGAGGAAAACTTTTTGCGGTATTCTTTTGATCTTGATACGGATTCCGAATCCTGGAAGTTTTTGCAGGATCAATTTGTCGCTTCTTATCATCACCGCAATAATCCTTCTAAAACTCCTAATCGGATACAGAACCGGACCAAGGAAAAGTTCTCTGATAAAATTGGCACCTTTTATGAAAACGAATTTGACAACGAGCCGGATACGGACTGGTCCCTGGCCGCCAACCGCAAGTGGGCCGAAACCGTGCGGGGCAAATGGAAAAAGTCGGAAGCGGATATGCCCTTACACATTCCTCTGGTTGTTGCCGGCCAAGAGATTCACACAGGCCGGCCAACAAAAAAGTGTTGGGATCATTCACAGCTTCCGGAAAAAGTCTGTGCAGCCGTCTATGCCGAGGCCGTTGCCAAAGATGTGAACCAGGCCCTGGCTGCTGCCGGAACCGATCCGGACGGCTGGCGGCGCAAAAGCATGCAGGCACGTCACAAAATCCTTTCCAAAGTTGCCGGGCAAATTCGCAAAGCCAGGGGAGATCTGATCGGCGCTGTCGTCGCCAATACCGGCAAGATTTTCACTGAAGCCGATGTGGAAGTATCCGAAGCCGTCGACTTTGCGGAATATTATCCCTTTGCTGCCAAAGCGTTTACGAATCTTACCAATATCAAATGCAGCGCAAAAGGCGTCGGCCTGGTTATCTCCCCGTGGAATTTTCCCATCGCCATCCCCGTCGGCGGAATCACGGCGTCTCTGGCTGCCGGTAATACAGTCATTTATAAACCGGCCTCAGCCGCGGTCCTTGCTGCCTGGCAGTTATGTCAATGCTTTTGGAATGCCGGCATTTCCAAAAATGTATTGCAGTTTCTCCCTTGTTCAGGCTCGACAACAGGAGCGAAACTTGCCAATCACCCTGACTTGGATTTCATTATCCTGACCGGCGGCACCGCTACCGGTATGACGATTTTGAAACTAAGACCCGGGGTATACCTGGCCGCAGAGACCGGCGGCAAAAATGCCACCATTGTTACCGCCATGTCAGACCGGGGCCAGGCCATTAAAAATGTGCTCAACTCGGCCTTTGGACATTGCGGCCAAAAATGCAGCGCAACCTCGTTGTTGATCCTGGAAAAGGAAGTGTACGAAGATCCGAATTTTCGCAAGCAGCTTATCGATGCCGCTCGCAACTATCGGCCGGGATCGGCCTGGAACTTTGAAAACAGAATGGGGCCGTTGATCCATCCTCCGGCAGGGGATCTGAAACGAGCCCTGACAGAGCTCGAGCCCAAAGAATCCTGGGCCTTAAAACCTGAACCTGTCAACAACAACCCGTATATGTGGACCCCGGGCATAAAGTGGGGGGTGCAGCCGGGCAGCTACACCCATACCACCGAATTTTTCGGCCCGCTTTTAGGAGTGATGCGTGCTGAAAATCTGGATAACGCCATTGAAATGGCCAATCAGACCGGCTACGGTTTGACCACGGGACTCGAGAGCCTGGACAGCCGGGAACAACAACGCTGGCAGGAGCGTATCATGGCCGGCAATCTATATATCAACCGGGGAACTACCGGCGCCGTTGTGCTGCGCCAGCCCTTCGGCGGCATGGGTAAATCAGCCCTGGGCGCCGGAATCAAGGCCGGCGGCCCCAACTATGTATCCCAGTTTATGAATTTTGAAGATGTCGATTTTCCTTTGGCAGGCGCAATTCAAAACGATCATAGACTGCTGCGGCTCTCCAATGAATGGAAGCAAAAGCTGAATTGGAGCCGGCTGTCCGAATTTAAGACCGACCTGATCAAAACCATCCGGGCCGTAAAAAGTTATCTTTACCATTGGGAACAGGAGTTTTCTCAAGAAAAAGATTACTTCCGCCTGCGGGGGCAGGACAACATCATCCGTTACCTGCCGGTCGGCAGGGTTGTCGTTCGAATCCATCCGGATGACAGCCTGTTTGAAGCCCTGGCACGGGTCGCGGCGGTAAAGATTTCAGGATGCAAACTGCTTCTCAGTATTCCACCGAAAATAAAAAGCAGGGTTGCCGGTTTTCTGGCAAGTACACCGGGCCGGCAGTTTCTGGGGGATACCCAAACAACCGGACAGACCGACAAAGATCTGATTGCGATTATACCTGACGTTCAGCGCATCCGCTATGCAGCGCCCGACCGGGTGCCTGATGAAGTATTCCGGGCGGCAGCCAAGACCGGCTTGCATATCTCACGATCACCGGTGATGATGGAAGGCCGCATCGAGCTTTTGCAGTATTTGAAGGAACAGAGCCTCTGCAACGATTACCATCGCTATGGGAACCTGGGAGAGCGGAGTTAACCTGGTTTTCATTAATTGGAATATCATTTCTGAATTGGTTTGAAGATTGCGTTTGGGAATCTTTAATTTTTGGATGGTCTTTTTTTAATGCCTCAAGGCAGCGTACCGGTAATCTCAAATTCAGGTTGGGCAATTTTATTTTTCAAGTTCAATCTCGATCCGGCGTTTCGATTTTATCCCTTTTTCAAAATCTTTGTTTTCTAATTGGCTTACCGGTCCCATCCCGAGAGATTTGATTTTTTGTGAGTT
>JAQBHK010000555.1:0-4463 GCA_032127815.1 Desulfobacterales bacterium | reverse complement strand
CAGGGTTCAGAGGTTAACCCTGAACGGTGAACGCAGAACGGTGAACCCTGAACCTGTGAACACCTGCGGAATCGTCTGCGTTTTTTTGTGTTGATAAGGCTTATTCTGGGGTTGTTATATGGATTAATAACCGGGGTGCTTTCCGCTGGTGATCGAGGCGTAGGCACTGTGGTTGTGAATCGACTCGAAATTCTCAGCACTGACTGAAAACCAGATGATGTTCCGGTCCTCTTTCAGCTTTTTGGCAATATCACGCACAATATCTTCAACAAATTTCGGATTTGAAAAAGCCTTCTCAGTTACATGTTTTTCATCGACGCGCTTCAAAACCGAATAGACTTCACACGAAGCACACCCCTCTACCAGTTCGATCATGTCTTCGATCCAGATAAATTTATCAAAACGTGTACTGAGACGCACCTGTCCGCGTTGATTATGGGCACCCATATCGCTGATTTCCTTGGAGCAGGGACAGACAGAAGAGATCGGAACAATGACTTCTGATACGAGATCGATTTTACCATCAGGATTGCTGGCACCGATAAATCTGCAGGTGTAGTCCATCAAACCCGGCGAATTGCTTACCGGAGATCTTTTTTCTATAAAATAAGGGAAGGTCACTTCAATGTTGGACGAAGCCGCGTTTAAATGCTTTTTCATTTTCTCCAAAATTACTGCAATCTTTTTTAGAGAAACCTCCGGACGAAACAGGTGAAGCATTTCGACAAAGCGGCTCATGTGGGTCCCCTTGTATTTATGGGGCAAATCGACATACATGTTTATGGAGGCCACCGTGTGCTGGAAGCTGTTGCGCCGATCGAGAACCGTAATGGGGTACTGCAGATTCTTTATACCGACTTTGTCGATAGGAATGCTGCGATAATCGCGCTCATTTTGGATATCTTTAATATTTAATAAGTGTCGATTCATTTTAAAAGATATGCTGTTTTTACATGACTCATGGCCCTGAAAAGGTTGCCTTTGATTTTTTTATTGGTCCGATACAGCCCCTTTAACATTGCTTTTATTTCCTGCCGCTTGGAGACTCCGGCGCTGGGGCAGGGATTGACAAACTTCGGAAAGCGCTGCTCTTCTACAAAACGCTTGATGATATCATCATCCACAAAAGCCAGGGGTCTGATAAGTGTAAACCTGCCTTTAAAAAACGTCTGGCTAGGCAGCATGGTACTTATCTCACCAGCATAACACATATTCAAAAAAAGGGTTTCGATAATATCATCCTTGTTATGCCCCAGTGCCAGCTTGCTGCATCCAAGTTCATCCGCAATTTCAAACAGGCGTTTTCGTCGCAATCGGGAACATAAAAAACAGGGATTTTCTCGATTCTGAGAACTATGGGCCAAAACGCCGTAATCCGTTCGTTCAACCCTTAATGGAAAACCGATTTTATTGCAATAGACTTGCAGTGATTTACTGAAACTTTTTTCAAATCCATGATCAATATGGACGGCAAACAGCTCATAATTGATGGGAATACGGGAGCGCCGTTCATTTAACATCCACATCAGCGTAAGGCTGTCCTTGCCACCCGAAAGCCCGACTAAGATACGGTCACCGTCCGCAATCATATCGTAGCTGTGTAAGGCTTTACCCACATTTCTCTTCAGCGCCTTGTATGTAGAACTATCCGTTCGAGCTCTTATTCCTTATCCTCTTGTTTTTCTTTAATAACAATCTTACCGGCCGCACATTCGCGCAAGGAAACAACGATATCTTCATTCTTCGGAGAACTAACCAGGTATTCGGAACCCTCACGAATCTGTCTCACACGTTTGGCCACTACGTTCACTAATAAAAAACGGTTTGGTATTTTTTTTAAACAATCTTCTATGGTAATGCGTGCCACAACGAACCTCCATTATAGTATTTCTAAAAGTTCATAATTTCTTTTGCCCCCGGGAGTCTGCAGGACAATTTCGTCTCCGGGCTTTTTCCCAATCATCGCCTTTCCAAGAGGTGAAGATACGGAAATAAGACCTTGCTCGACGTTCGATTCATCCGGACCGACAAGCTGATATTCAACGTTTTCCCCCGTATCAATATTTTCCAGCAAAACCAGGCTTGAGAAAACAGCCCGATCTTTGGGCATTGTATCAGGATCAATAATATCTGCCCGCGCCAGCTTATCTTCCAAGTCGTTTAACCGTCCGGCAATAAAGGCCTGTCGATCTTTGGCAGCTTCAAATTCGGCATTTTCTGAAATATCTCCGTGACTGCGGGCTTCTTCAATGTCCTTAATATTTTTAGGCCGCTCCACTTTCTTGAGGTATTCCAGCTCTTCTTTGAGAGCCTCATACCCTTTTCTTGTAATCGGTACTCGTTCCAACTTACAAATACTCCTTTACCAGAACTTCTGCTATCTGAACAGCATTGGTTGCTGCACCTTTTCTGATGTTATCAGCCACAACCCACATATTGATACCGTTTGGAATCGATTCATCGTTACGGATGCGGCCGACAAGTGTAAAATCCTGACCGGCAGCATCAATTGCCATGGGATAAATGTTGTTTTTCGGATCATCAGCAACTTTAATGCCGGGTGACTTCGCAAGCAAAGCTCTAACCTCATCGGCCGTGACATTCTCTTTCATCTCAATGTTGATCGATTCCGAATGACCGTAGAAAACCGGTACACGAACGGTTGTGGCGGTAATTCCGATAGTATCGTCCTCAAAGATTTTCAACGTCTCGTTGACCATCTTCATTTCTTCTTTGGTGTAACCGTTCTCTAAAAACATATCGATGTGCGGCAGACAGTTAAAAGCAATGACATGCGGATATACTCTCTTTTCGTACTCTTTGAAATTCAATATTGCCCGGGTCTGATGGTCTAGTTCATCTATCGCTTTTTGACCGGTCCCGGAAACGGACTGATATGTTGAAACCACAATCCGCCTGATGCCGTATTTCTTATGCAACGGATGCAGCGCAACCACCATCTGAATAGTCGAACAGTTAGGATTTGCGATTATTCCCTTGTTTTTGTATTGAGCAATCGCATGCGGATTAATTTCGGGAACCACCAGGGGAACTTCAGGGTCCATCCGCCATGCACTCGAATTGTCAATTACCACGCAGCCGTCCTTCGCGGCCAGCGGAGCAAATTTTTCACTTATGCCGCCGCCTGCGGAAAAAAGGGCGACATCCACACCCTTAAAAGAACTTTCGGTCAATTCCTCAACCGCGATCGACTCTCCCCTGAAGTCAAGCTTGCGCCCTTTTGAACGACTGGAGGCTAACAATTTAATCGTTTCAATCGGGAAGCTGCGCTCCTCAAGACAAGCGAGCATCTGATTTCCGACAGCGCCGGTGGCACCGGCAACAGCTATGTTAAACTTTTTTGCGGACATGACGGTTATCCTATCCTAATCGAGTTAAAACTCAATTAGTTGTTATCTGTTATCTGTTATTGGCTATTGGTTTTATTTGAAAGAAAAATTGAAATATATCTCATTTTTGATAGAGATAAAGAATAGCAATTGATATTCTTTCAAGTAACGAATAACGGATAACAAATAACTCTCTATTGAGCTTTATAGCTCAATAGAGCTCTTAACATAATCGGCGACCAGATCCCCGACCTCTGGCGTCGTGTAGCCCATTTTGCCGGCTGCAACATCCTTCAGGTCGTCACGCAGCACTTTTATTACACCCTGTTCTATCGAGGAGGCGGCCTTACCCTCACCGATGGTTTCCAGCATAAGCTGGGCTGCTGAAATAGCTGCAATGGGGTTAATGATCTGCCTGCCGGTATATTTGGGCGCAGACCCGCCAATCGGCTCGAACATTGACACCCCTTCCGGATTAATGTTTGCACCGGCCGCAATTCCCATCCCTCCCTGAATCATGGCACCCAAATCGGTAATAATGTCACCAAACATGTTGTCGGTGACAATAACATCGAACCACTCCGGATTCTTTACCATCCACATGCAGATGGCATCAACATGAGCGTAGTCGGTTTTGATATCGGGATACTCTTCGGCGACTTCATAAAAGGCGCGCTCCCACAGATCAAAGGCAAAGGTTAGCACGTTTGTTTTACCACAAAGGGTCAGTTTTTTTTGCTTGTTTCTACGCCTGCAAAACTCAAAGGCATACCGGATACACCTTTCCACGCCTTTGCGGGTATTTATCGATTCCTGGACGGCTACCTCATCGGCGGTGCCGCGTTTTAAAAAGCCGCCGGCGCCGGCATAAAGGCCTTCCGTATTTTCACGCACCACGACAAAATCTATATCTTCGGGCCCCTTGTCCTTTATGGGTGTCATCACACCTTCATAAAGTTTAACCGGTCTTAAATTGATATACTGGTCAAGGTCAAAGCGGAGTTTCAACAGGATGCCTTTTTCCAGAACACCCGGTTTAACATCAGGGTGGCCAATGGCACCCAGATATATTGCATCGGATGCGGCCAAGAGTTCAAGTACGTCTTCCGGCAG
>JAQBHK010000554.1:0-4538 GCA_032127815.1 Desulfobacterales bacterium | reverse complement strand
CATCCGACCAACAAGTTTATTACAGGACAGATGGTGGCTTGTATTGGAAGGTTTTTACCGATTTCGCGCCGGCATTCAAACTAAATGGCAAGCCTGGCCATAGCAGCCGCGAAACTTGCTTCACAGTCGCCAAACGTGGGCAAGTTAAACCTCTGATTGCGGCATTGAGCAGCGATGTTTTTTGGTGGTGGTACACGGTAACCTCAAATCTTCGTCACTTGAACCCATATGACGTCCAAAACTTCCCGATACCAGAAGCGGCGACGATTGATATAGAGCTTCATGACTTGGGTGCGCGTTATTTGAAGGACATTGATAAAAATAGCGCCATGCTGGTGCGCGAACAGAAACAGACCGGGCGAACGGAAACACAGTCATTTAAAATTCAAACTTCCAAACCCATCATCGACCAAATCGATCAGGTTCTCGCGCAACACTACGGCTTCACGGAAGAGGAACTCGACTTCATCATCAACTACGACATTAAGTACCGCATGGGCCGGGATAGCGGTAGCGAGGAGGAGGCGTGACCATGGGCCATGATGCCGAAATAAAGCTGCGGGAATACCTGGACCTGCCATCCGAGACCGAATGGGTTGAATTCAAGGAGGCTAAAAATAATTTTGATTTTGACGATCTTGGCCGATACTTTTCAGCCTTGAGCAACGAGGCCAACTTGAATGGGGGGCCGAGTGGTTGGTTGATTTTCGGTGTGACCGACCGTCCGCCCCGGCGAATTGTCGGAACCAGTTTTCGGCATAAGAAGCCAGGTTTGGAGAAGCTCAAACGCGAAATCTCAAAACATACCAATCACCAAACCACATTCATCCAAATCCACGAGTTGGATAAAGAAGGCCGCCGTGTTGTCATGTTCCAGATTCCTGCGGCCTTGCAGGGTGTGCCAACCACATGGCAAGGGATCGCCTATGGCCGTATCCATGACTCCCTCGGCCCATTGAGTCTTCAGAAAATTGAACGCATACGGAGACAAACGACTGAAGACTGGTCCGCGGGTATCTGTGGTGGTGTCACGATAAACGATCTTGACCCCCAAGCCGTCGCACTTGCACGCCAAAATTTTGTCAAAAAACATCCGGCTCTGGTCAAGGAAGCAGCCCAGTGGGACGACGCTACGTTTCTGAATAAAGCCAAGATTTGTATTTCGGGGGGGGTTACCCGGGCAGCCGTTATCCTGCTCGGTAAAAATGAGGCGGAGCATTTCCTTTCTCCTGCCATTGCCAGGATCACATGGCTCCTAAAGGATGTCCATGGGGCTGATAAGGACTATGCCCATTTCGGCCCGCCAATACTTTTGGCGGTCGATCAAGTATTCGCTAAAATCAGAAATCTGGTGTATCGTTATCTGCCCAGCGGTCAGCTATTTCCCATCGAGATCTCACAATACGAGGGTTGGGTGATCCGAGAAAGTCTACACAATTGTATCGCCCATCAGGACTACCGGTTGAGCGGGCGCGTCAATGTGGTCGAGGAACCGGACTCGCTGTTGTTTACAAACCTTGGCGACTTTCTGCCCGGCAGCGTCGAGGAAGTCATCCGCAAGGATGCACCGCCTGAATTCTACCGCAATCGTTTTTTGGCCGAAGCCATGGTCAACCTCAATATGATCGACACGATCGGCAGCGGCATCAAGCGCATGTTCACCATGCAGCGACAGCGAAATTTCCCCATGCCGGATTACAACTTGAGCGAACCTGAAAGAGTGAAAGTCCGCATATTTGGCAAAGTCATTGACGAAAGATACACGCGGATGCTGATGAAAAGAACAGACCTGGGCCTTTGGGAGGTGATTGCCCTGGACAAGGTGCAGAAAGGCAAACCGCTTACGGAAAATGAATTTCGATTGATCAAGACAAAGCGGTTGATCGAGGGACGCAGACCTAATCTGTTCGTGTCGGCGGAGATCGCCGAGGCAACGGAAACAAGGGCTGATTACATCAGGAAGCGAGCATTCGACAAACAACATTACAAAAAGATGATAGAGAATTATTTGCGCAGGTTTCGCGTCGCCACGCGGGCGGACCTCAACAAATTGCTTGTAAAAAAACTGTCGGAGGCATTAAACGATGAACAAAAGAGAAACTTTGTCACTAACCTGCTTCAGGAGATGCGACGGCAAAGAGTAATTCAGCCGGTGAAAGGCAAGCGCGGCAGGGGAGCCGAGTGGGAATTGTATAACGGGATTTAAATCGAATCTGTTTAAGGGCTTTTTTATATGATCCGGCCTTCGGGATATTGATAAAATTAGCAATAAATCAAAATGGTTGCCAATTGTATAACACCGTATAGAATAAAGCTGGCTATATATTATTTAGAGAAAAGAACGGACCGGTGAAAGCATCGTCACACCAATATAAGTTTGTTGCTGGCCATGGAAATAATAGAGCTCATTGAATTGCTCCATCGCGGTGAAGACAGCCGGACTCAATTTAAGCGGAGTCAGGATGTCACCGATGCCAAAACACTGGCCGGTGAAGTTGTGGCATTCGCCAATTGCAAGGGTGGCAGGATTCTGATCGGCGTTGACGATGACGGTTCGGTCACCGGCTTGTCGTCTAACGACGTTCGAAGGATTCATCAACTGATTTACAACATGGCAACCGATTGCGTCCGTCCCTCCATCAACCCCGAAACCGAAAATATAACTGTAGGTGGACGATTGGTTATGGTTCTCACAGTGCCGGAAGGCATTTCAAAGCCGTACGCCGACAACAACGGTGTCTTCTGGGTAAAATCGGCTGCGGACAAGCGCCGGGTAACTTCCCGCGAGGAGGTCCAGCGGATGCTTCAAAGCGCCGAGTTCGTTCACGCGGATGGGGTTCCTGTCGAGGGTACCACAACCGGAGACATGGATTTGAAGCACTTTCGCAGTTTTTTTAAGAAGCAGTATAAGAAGTCCCTCGACAGGTCTCTCGACAAAGCCGGTATTCCGCTGGGCCGATTGCTCAACAATCTCGGACTGGCACGGGGAGAAACGCTCAATCTCGCCGGACTTATACTTTTTGGATCCAGTCCTCAAAGACATCGCCCCGCCTTTGTTATAAAGGCTGTATCCTTCGTCGGCAACGATCCTGCCGGTGACCAATACCGAGACAGTCAGGACATCGAAGGGTGCTTGCGTGACCTGTACAAGGGGACACTCTCCTTTCTCACCCGCAACCTGCGGCGACTGCAAGACGAAAAAGGTTTTAATACGGAAGGCGATCTGGAAGTACCCCCGGCGGCCCTGGAAGAACTTGTCGTCAACATGCTGCTACATAGGGACTACTTCATCTCCGCGCCATGGCGGGTCATGTTATTCGACAATCGCATCGAGTTGATCAGTCCGGGCGCTCTGCCAAACAATATTACCGTAGAGAATATCCGCAACGGCGTGTCGGTCATCCGTAATCCGCTTATCGCTTCTTTTGCAACCAAAGGCAACGAACTCCCCTATCGGGGCATCGGTACAGGAATCCGACGGGCCCTAGCGGCCGTCCCGGATCTGGAACTGGAATCGGACCACGAACGCAACTTGTTTATCGCACGCATACCGAGGAGAGGTCAATGACCCCAATCCCAATCCGCCGAAAGACAAAGAACGCTGATCAGATATGGAGATGTTCGGGTGATCCAGAACACCAGGCGGCTATATCGAGGAGTACGAGGGCCAGGGCATGGACCGGGCTTCATACGGCGCCCGGCTAATGGATGAACGGTCAGGACGCTTAAAAACCAAGGACTTAGCCGGTGTGAGTGGCGGGGGCTTTAACGTTACCGTCAGTTCTATCTGTCTATTTGCAGATTGTGGAGGCAGTGACTCCACAATTTATTCCCGGTTTAGAGCGACTGACCATCGGGCCGGTTTTACCGGGTGCATCATTGGAAGCGGCTATTGAAAGTACACCGAATTGAACCAGGGAACAGAACCTATCCGCCAATCCTGATGGAACGGTTGGCCGACGCCGCTCCTCAGAATCTTTATGCGCTGGGCGACCCCGGTATTCTTCGCAATCAGCTACTTGGACTGATTTGCTCTATCCAATGCCCGGGTAGCATCGTCATCAAGACTTTCGACGTCATTCGCGGGTTGAGAGACGAAAAGGTGGTAATGATCGGGGGGTTCCATTCTCCGATGGAGCGGGAGTGCCTGGATTTACTGCTGCGAGGCGCTCAGTCCGTGATTCTCTGCCCGGCAAGAAGCCTGCGCAACCTGCGGATGGGTAAGGCGGCCCGGAAAGCGCTGTCAGACGGCCGTCTACTTGTTTTATCTTTTTTCGGCGATGAGGTTCGGCGGACCACTGCGTCGCAGTGTATCTTGCGGAATGATATGGTTGCAGCGCTGGCCAAAACAATCCTTGTGCCTTACGCCTCTAAAAATGGAAAGACCTGGACTACCGTGCGCAGAGCGTTAAGGTATGGCCAAACGATCTTTACCTTTGAAGATGAAGCCAATACCGATCTCGTTGCATCCAGAGCCAGAGCTTGCCGAAGCAACCATCTCGATGACCTTGTCGAGACAAGGGGGTCAGGTCCCAGTT
>JAQBHK010000553.1:0-9181 GCA_032127815.1 Desulfobacterales bacterium | reverse complement strand
GTTGCTATTGGAGGTGTTATGGGCGGGTTGAATTCGGAAGTCGAAGACACCACCACACGGGTTCTGCTTGAAAGCGCTTATTTTGATCCGGTTTGTATTCGGAAAACGTCTAAAAAACTGGGACTGAACACCGACGCGTCTCATCGGTTTGAACGTGGCGTTGACCCTAAGGGCACCACAACCGCATTACACCGGGTTGCCCAACTAATTGTCGAAATCAGCAACGGCAAACTAATCGGCGGTACGATTGATGAACACCCTAAGCCTTTGCCCGCTAAAATCATCGATTGCAGCGTCAATGCTTTAAATCGTCATCTTGGCACTCGTTTGGGCCAAAATGAGATTGAAAGCTTTTTGCGGTCGATTGAGTTTGATGTTGAAAAAATTGATAATGACAAACTTCGTGTTTTTCCGCCGTCCTGTAGAGTTGACATCAGCAGATTTGAAGATCTTACTGAAGAGCTTGCGCGGTTGGTGGGTTATGACAACATCCAGACAACCTTTCCCCTGATACCGGCGGATAACAGAAAGACGTCCCGGCGGGTCGACTCGCGCGTCCGCATTAAACACCTGATGACAGGCATGGGCTTTACTGAAGCGATAAATTACAGCTTTATCAACAAGCTATCATGTGATCGCCTCCAGATCAGACCGGATGACCCTAAACGCAACCAAGTAGAGATATTAAATCATTTATCGGAAGATCAGTCCGTGCTGCGCACATCGTTAATCCCCGGCCTGCTTGAAACAATGCATCGCAACCTGGCATTGCAAAATAAAAACATGAAACTTTTTGAGGTGGGCAACGTTTTCTTTAGTACCGGAGAAATAGAGAGTCAGCCGATTGAAGTTGAAATGCTGGCAGGCCTTTGGACCGGAATTAGAAACGATGCTTCGTGGCTTTCCGAAGAAACAAATTGCGATTTTTATGACTTAAAAGGTGTTGTCGAAGAATTGTTAAGCAGCCTGTGCGTTGTCAACGGGGCATTTACCCGCATGCCGCCGGAATTTTGCTGTTACACCAAACCCGGTTATACGGCCGAAGTTTTTATAACCGATGAACCACTGGGCCTTTTAGGAGAACTGCATCCGAATGTGCTCCGCAACTACGATCTCAAGCAAACGGCCTACATTTTTGAACTTAATTTCGACCGGCTGCTCGAGCACATACCTACTATGAAATCAGCCCGGCCTATTCCAAAATTTCCGGCCACGGCAAGAGATATTACCCTGATTGTCGATAAGAATGTCGAAGCACTAAAGATACTAAAATGCGTTGAAACCCTTGATGAAGACCTGGTGGAAAGTTTACATTTATTTGATGTATTCGAAGGTGATCCGACCCCTTCAGGCAAAAAAAGTATTTCATTTAGAATAACTTACAGATCTTTCCAAGAGACCTTGGATGATGATAAGGTAAATCGAATCCATAAAAACATTGCCGACAGCCTTTTAACGGAATTTGATGCTGCATTGCCTGCCTGACATTTAGGTGAATTAGTTTCTTAGTGATCAAATTTGTGCATTTTGTGGCAAAATATTTTTATAACACCTTGTGATGCCTCTATGGATAAGATGCTGGATACTAGTTTCTGGATACTCAATTTTAATAGGATGTTATCCTTATTTTATCCAGCATCAAGCATCCAGTGCCCAGTATCAGCTTGTTAAATGGCACAGGTGATTAAAGTTTTAATATGTCCTGTTTGGTTACGTCTTGTCCGGGTGGGGTATTAAGATGCAAAACAAGAAGCCTGATCAAAAAGAGCTGCCTGATAAACTGTACTTCAAAGTTGGAGAAGTTAGCGAAATTACAGGGGTTCCGGCATATGTTTTGAGGTTCTGGGAAACTGAATTCAAAAGAATAAAACCAAAGCGAACACCATCGGGCCATCGACTGTACAGAAAAATTGATGTGGAGCTAATTTTAAAGATCAAGCATCTTCTGTATGATGAAAAATTTACTATCCGGGGAGCCAAACAGCACCTGAGGTCCACAACCGGCGATCTGCAAGAAAAGTCTGCACCCATCACTGTGGATGAAATCCGATCAGAACTCCAACACATTAGAGCCCTCATAGAATAGCTTGATTTCTCTATCTTTTTATAAACCGCCAATTCCATCAGCACATCAAAATTATCATGTCTTTTCAGATTCTTTGATGCAGTTACAAATATGCTTGAAAAATATTGACAAGGGGTTTTTTTTATAATAGTTTAATTCATTTATTGCGCGGGCATAACTCAGTGGTAGAGTACAAGCTTCCCAAGCTTGGAGTCGCGAGTTCAAATCTCGTTGCCCGCTCCATAGATAGCATGCCTTTTTCATTATAAAGGTTGTGAAGATAGAACTTTTGACGGCGGGTGCGGCTTGGAGTTAATTTATTCCGTATGGATACTTGCATGAACACTTAATATTTACGGTCCACGACAAAAGAGCTACCATCGCAAGCGGAAACGGGCCACAGCCCGTTTTTGTTTTTATGAAGCAATAACGCGGTTGCGCCGCTTTTAAAAAGGAAAGTACTGTACGTTAAAGACTTGTGAAAGGGCAAAGAAAAAAAACGAAAAGAAAACAGGGAACCAAGGCAAAAGGCCACAGCACAGAAAACCGGTTTGCAGATAGCGGGGAAAAACATATCGTGCAGATCAGGGATTTAATTGAAGTATTATGTGCAACCGAGGGCTTGGAACTCGTGCATATTGAGTTTCAGCGGGAGTCCGGCGGCAGGACACTGCGCTTTTACATAGACGGCCCTGGCGGGGTGACCGTAGATGACTGTATCAATATAAGCCGCCAAGGAGGCGACCTTCTTGACGTCTATCTTGAAAATTTAGGGCCTTATAGGCTTGAAGTGTCATCACCGGGACTGAACCGCCCTTTGTCAAAAAGGCCCGACTATGAAAGATTCACAGGGAGACAGGCAAAAATCAGGACAATGCAGCCTATTGAGGGGCAGAAGAATTTCAAAGGCGTCCTGTCGGGCACATCAGCAGAAACAGTAAAACTGGCAGTCGAAGGTACCATTGTCTCTATTCCTTTTAGTAAGATTGCCCGAGCGCAGCTTGCTGATTAATATGCCCGTTTTAAAGTTAGATAACGGAGAAAACCGATGTTAATATCAGATATAAAACGCGTTGTTGATCAGGTCAGCCGCGACAAAGGTATTGATCGTGAAGTCCTTATCAAGGCTCTGCAGGAGGCATTAGAATCTGCCGCCAGGAAAAAATTGGGGACCAAGGTCGATATCGAAGTGCAATACAACGACGCGGTCGGTGAACTCGAAGTCTTCCAGTTTAAAGATGTGGCCGAAGTCGTGACAGAGAAGGATCTTCAAATCAGTCTCAAAGAAGGGCGTAAGCTTGATCCGGATTGCCAGGTTGGTGACAGCCTGGGCACAAAGATCGATACTTCCACCTTCGGACGCATAGCTGCCCAGTCGGCCAAACAGGTAATTATCCAGAAAATGAAGGATGCCGAAAGAGATGCGGTTTATGCCAGTTTTATCGATCGCAAAGGTGAAGTCATAAATGGAATTGTTCAGCGTTTTGACCGCAATGATATTATTGTTAATCTGGGTCATACGGAAGGCATCCTGCCGCATAAAGAGCAGGTTCCCAGGGAGAATTACCGGCGAGGTGATCGTGTCCGAGCTTATATCCATGATGTCCTTTATGAAACGCGCGGACCTCAGATTATTCTTTCAAGAACGCATCCTAACTTTTTGATAAATCTTTTTCAAACAGAAGTGCCTGAAATCAGCGAGGGTATTGTCTCCATCATGGGTGCGGCCCGCGAACCGGGAGTTCGGGCAAAAATTGCCGTAGCTTCAAATGATTCTGATATTGATCCGGTGGGTGCTTGTGTAGGCATGAAAGGAAGTCGGGTTCAAAACGTTGTGCAGGAACTCAAGGGTGAGAAGATAGATATTATAGCCTATCATATTGATTCGGCAAAATTCGTGTGTAACGCGCTGGCGCCTGCAGAAATATCCAGAGTCATTATCGATGAACAAAACCGCAGTATGGAAGTTATTGTTCCTGACGAATTTCTTTCGATTGCGATTGGCAAAAAAGGCCAGAACGTACGACTGGCCTCAAAGCTGACCAAGTGGCGTCTTGATGTCACCAGTGAATCGCGATACAGCGAGGCCATGCAGAACGGCTATGACTCTCTGGTGGCGTTGTCGGGCGTTGGCATCAGCCTGGCAGATGTTTTGTATGAAAAAGGGTTTTATTCTGCCGAAGAACTCAGGCATGCGGCCATAGAAGATTTGGTCCAAATCCGGGGAATCGGCCAAGAAAAAGCTACAAAGCTGATTGAAGCTGCAAAAGATTATTTAGCAAATAGAAAGAGAATTCGGGCGGTACCTATAGAAGCTGAGACTGATGATACCGAGGATGCAGATACCGGGGAAACTGCTGAAAAAGGTATTGCCGCAGGAGAGGATGCGCCCGTTCGGATTGAGTCTGACGAAGATGATGCCGAGGATGCAGATATCGAGGAAGCTGCTGAAAAAGATACTGCCGCAGGAGAGGATGCACCTGTCCGGATTGAGTCTGGCGAAGATGATACCGCCGATGAGCAGTAATTTTTAGAATCATTGCAGAACATAACCTAAACCTAAGGGGGATTAATGGCAAAGATCAGAATACATGAACTTGCCAGGGATCTTAACATGACAAACAAGACGTTGCTCGAGAGAATACATGATATGGAGATTCCTGTAAAAAGCCATATGAGTTCTCTGGAGGATGAAGCGGTTGCCAGGATTAAAAAGGTAATCATGGGGGCGGAAGAGAGCGTAGAGGCGGAAGGTGTCAAAGAGGTCGAGGAGACGCGTATTAGGCCGACGATTATTCGAAGACGCCGCAAACCTGTGAAGGAAGAACTTGTTGAAGCAGAAGTTGTAGCTGAGCCGGAAGCGCATCCTGAAAAGGCTGAAGCTGTAGAAAAACAGCCGCAAAAAAAGGAAAAAGCGGCAGAACTCGAAGCTGGAACCGCCCCAAAAGCAAAGGTCGCCGAGAAGGTTGCCAAGAAAAAAGAAGCCGCAAAAAAAGATGTTGCGGAACAGATCGATGTGCCTGCCGCAGCTCAAAAGAAGATAAAAGAGCCTGAGAAGACGGTTGAATCAAAACTTAAGAAAAAACCTGTTGTAAAGCAAGCAAAACCAAAAAAGAAAAAAGAGATTCCGGCAAAAATTATAAAACTGCCGGTAAAACCTCCCCCTGCAAAGAAAGCCCCCGAGGTCGAAAAAGCCAAGGATAACAGACCGCAACCGGCAGTTACCCAGAGACCGCAACCGGCAGTTATCCAGAGGCCGCGGCCGGTGGAAGCTGATCCAAGTGACAAAGCACAGACGGCAGAAGTGCCTGTAAAGGAAAAGAAGAAAAAGAAAAGGGTAAAAAGAACTGAAGAACCTGTTCAAGATAAGAAATTTTTTAAAAAGAAGATTTCGTTCCGCAAAAAAGAGGTTGTTGAAGGGGCAGACCTTTATACTCCGGTTCGACGGGGCCGCAAGGGGCGTAAGGGTGCTAAAGCCAAAACGCCAGTTGTTCAACAAAAGCCCCAGATTACAATTCCCAAGGCTATAAAACGCCGAGTAAAAATTGACGATACCATTGCTCTTTCCGAGCTTGCCAAGCGTATGGGCATTAAGGCCGGTGAAATGATTAAAAAGCTTATGGATTTGGGTGTTATGGCCACCGTAAACCAGGTCATAGACTTTGACACCGCAGTGCTTGTTGCCGCAGAGTTCGATTACGAGCTCGAAAAAGCATCCTTTGAGGAAGACGTACTTTTAAGGGTGGAAGAAGATGACCCTGCCACGCTCATCGAGAGGCCTCCGGTGGTTACCGTTATGGGACATGTCGATCATGGTAAGACATCTTTGCTGGATGTAATTCGTAAAACCAAGGTTACCGAAAATGAAGCCGGAGGAATTACCCAGCACATTGGAGCCTACAATGTTGCCACGGATAAAGGCCAAATCATCTTTTTGGATACACCGGGTCATGAGGCTTTTACAGAGATGCGTGCCCGTGGTGCCAAAATTACCGATTTGGTAGTTCTGGTTGTTGCCGCTGATGATGGTGTCATGCCGCAGACCATCGAAGCGATCAACCACGCCAGAGTAGCCCAGGTTCCAATCATTGTGGCCATTAACAAAATTGACAAAGCCAATGCCGAGCCCGAACGTGTTAAACGCGAGCTTGCCGATGCCGGCCTGGCGCCCGAGGAATGGGGCGGCGATACCATTTTTCTCAATGTCTCTGCTTTAGAGAATCGAGGAATAGACGATTTGCTTGAAATGATCCTTCTGCAGGCCGAGTTGTTGGAATTGAAGGCCAACCCGAACAAGCTGGCCATGGGCCACGTAGTGGAAGCCAAGCTGGATTCTGGCAGAGGACCTGTTGCCACCGTGCTGATACAGCAAGGGACTTTAAAAGTTCATCATCCGGTGGTCTGTGGTGTGCATTACGGAAAAGTACGCGCACTGCTGAACGACCGAGGGGCTCAGGTGGCCTCAGCCGGACCTTCAATGCCGGTAGAGATCATAGGTTTGACCGGGGTGCCCAATGCCGGCGATGAGTTCATCGCACTTGCCGACGAAAAGAACGCTAAACAGGTTAGTGCTCATCGCATTCAGAAACAGCGATCCCTGGAGCTGGCCAAAACCAGCCGTTTAAGTCTTGATAAACTTTATGAGCAAATACAGCAAGGAGCGGTTAAAGACCTTAACATCATACTAAAAGCTGATGTTAACGGCTCGATTGAAGCTTTAAGGGATTCTCTGACAAAGCTATCCAATGAAGAAGTCAAAATCAATGTGATCCACGCAGCTACCGGGACCCTTACCGAATCAGACGTTTCTCTGGCCGCCGTATCCGAGGCCATAATTATAGGATTTAATGTGCGTCCCAGTTCCAAAGTTCAGGCACTGGGCGGCGAAGAAAACGTGGATATGCGTTTTTATAATATTATTTACGATGTTATAAAAGATATCAAAAATGCCATAGTCGGTATGATGTCGTCTACTTTCAAAGAACATATTCTAGGAAGGGCCGAGATTCGCGAGGTGTTTCATGTTCCCAAAGTGGGCGCTATTGCAGGTAGTTATATAACAGAAGGAAAAATCGAGCGCGGGCGGAAGGCGCGCATTTTAAGGGATTGGGTTGTCTTGTATGACGGCAAGATTTCTTCGCTGCGACGTTTTAAGGATGACGCCAAGGAAGTCCAGAGCGGTTATGAATGCGGCATCGGCATTGAAAATTATAATGACGTCAAGGTTAACGATATCATCGAATGCTATTACATGGAAGAAATCAGGCCTGAACTTGAATAGTAATGCCATGACCTGGCCCAGAGGACTAGTTCACCCCATAGGGTGCACCTATCTCAAATGGAGTAAATTACAAATATCAAATGCCAAATACCAAACAAGGTCTCGTCCTGAAAGGTTTTGCTCACCTGTCGAGAGCCTCAAGGTCGAACGATTTAATATTGGATTTTGTGATTTATTTGTAATTTAGTGCTTGGGATTTGTGATTTTGGACTCAAATTGATGCTGGATGCTGGATAAAGTAAGGATGACTGCCGCCGTTACCGAACTACCAATAACTTTGAGGGATTATGGTTGTCGGCTTGGGGATCATAACATTCAGGCTGCATGACTGCCGGTCGCTTAAAGGCAAACGCAAAGTTGTAAAATCGATTATCAGCCGGCTGCGCAACAACTTTAATGTTTCGGTTGCCGAAGTTGGAGCAAATGATATCTACCAAAGGGCTGAAATAGGTTTTGCACTGGTCGGCAACAATCGCCAGGTGATAAACTCTAAGATTGACAAAATATTCAATCTGGCAGACGAATTGGGACTGGCCGAGATTATTGATACTGAAATGGAGATAATTAATTTGTAAATAAAATCGCTGCGCGATTTTATAAAAGGCAGCCGCGCTGCTAAAAAAACAAAATGAAACCATTTACGCGCTCCGAAAGAGTCAGCGGACATATCCAAAAAGTTTTGTCTGACATATTGAAGAAAAACATTAAAGATCCTCGTCTTGAAATGGCTACAATTACGGGCGTAAAGATGTCCCGTGATTTAAAGACGGCACGGATCTATTTTGCGACATCGGGAGACAGAAAAAGCAGCAAGGAAGCTGCCGAAGGTTTCAACAGCGCGCGTGGGTATGTAAAACGGGCCCTGGCCGAGCAGCTCGGTTTGCGCTATATGCCCGAGCTTAAATTTTTTTACGATGAATCTTTTGAATACGGATCACACATTGATAAAGTGCTGAAGTCTATTAAAACAGACAATGGATAAAATAAAAAATCATTTGCGAAACAGTAAAAACATTTTAGTTGTTTCCCACGCCAATCCGGACGGCGACGCCATAGGCTCACTGATCGCTATGGGGCTTTCTCTTAAAGCAATCAGCAAAAAAACAACATTATACAATGAAAGTTCCATTCCGGCTGTGTATCGGTTTCTGCCGGCCGTGAACAGCGTTGTTCGAGAAGTCGGCAACCAAAATTTTGATACGGCCGTTATCCTTGATTGCGGTGATTTGGAACGGATCGGAGCGGCGATTTCAGTGGTGCGTCGGATACCGGTCATCATCAACATTGATCACCATATCACCAATACCGGTTTTGGCAATCTGCAGCTGATAGATACGTCCGCATGCGCCACCGCAGAAATCGTGTATCGCCTGATAAAGCAGTTGTCTGTTTCCATTGACAAGAACATTGCAACTGCCATATATACGGGAATTTTGACCGATACCGGTTCATTTCGATTTTCAAATACAAATAAGGCTGCTTTTGCAATCTGTGAAGAGATGGTGGCGCTGGGCGTCGACCCCTACAAAGTTGCTCAGCGTGTGTATGGCACCTATTCTCTGGGTCGCATAAAGCTGCTGAACCTTGCTCTTGACTCCATTGAAATCTCATATAACGGCAGACTGTCAATTATGACTCTCTCTCAGGACATGCTCAATAAGACGCGGACCCAGCCTGAAGACGTGGACGGCCTGATTAACTATGCAAGGCGTATTGAGGACGTAAAAGTTGCGGCGCTCATCCAGGAGCATCAAAATGGTGATAGAAAGTCAGAAACATGCGCTAATTACCATGTGAGTCTGCGGTCCGATGGAACAATTGATGTGGCTGAAATA
>JAQBHK010000552.1:0-9175 GCA_032127815.1 Desulfobacterales bacterium | reverse complement strand
GTATCTTTGATGGTGTGGACGGTTTCTGTTGCCGATTCATCGCGTTGCCAGCTTCCCAAGGTATGGGTAAAGACATCGAAACCCTGTTCCGCCTCGATCTTTTCAACATAATACCGGATGGCATTTTCAAGGACTGCCTTTTTAGATGTTCAAAGCTTTTTGGCTAACATGCCGATATGTCGAATCACAGCCTCATCCATTCGGGTTGACATTATTTTGTCCATGATCACCTCCGTTTCTCATACGTAAGAATTATAACGTAAGAAAATAGATGCGTCAAGCATGGAAAAGGCGGCAGGACAGCCGGTCTTCGCCCAAAAATCCTTATTTCTGGATGGACACTAACTAGAAGGTTCGCTTTTTTGACAAAAATGGTATAACGTAAAAAATTTGAAGCCCATCCAAGATCCCTTTGCGCGGGGAAGGACCCGATTTCCAGTACTAAATACAACAACAGGAGCTGATCATGTTGAAAAAAAATAAATTAAGCGCTTCCGATCTCAGATGCATCTGCAACCCCAAAGTTTTTAATTTTAAAAACACCTCGGAAATCGAGCTGCTGGATGAGGTCATCGGTCAAAAAAGAGCGGTTCAGGCCATTGAATTCGGCCTGAACATGAAAAGTCCCGGTTACAACATATTTGTCACGGGGATAGAGGGCACCGGCAAATCGACCATTATCAGCGATATTGTTGATAAACATGCCGCCACCTTAAAGGCCCCCGCCGACTGGTGTATGGTAAATAATTTTAAAGATGAATACCGGCCTAAAGCCATTACCGTTCCGACCGGTAAAGCGACCCGGTTTTCCAAAAAAATGAACAAACTGATAGATGGGCTGAAGATCGAACTTTCCAAAGCCTTTGAACATGAATCATACCAGGAAAAAAAGTCTGAGATCCAAAAAAAATATGCTGATCGGCAGCGGGATATTTTCAATAAAATGGAAACAGCGGCCAGTCAAAAAAACATCCATCTCAACCGCACCAAAACCGGTTATCAAACCATCCCGATTGTTAAGGACAAGGCCCTTTCTCCGGAGGAATTTTTGGCCCTCCCCAAAGAAAAACAAACCGAAATCGAGCGGAATATCGAAATCGTCCAGTCTGAAATCGAATCGTCACTGCGGGAAACAAACAAGCTTAAACAGGGCCTTGGCGCTGAAGTTGACAAATTAATGCAAGCGATAACCCTGTTTGTGGTTAAAGGCCACATTGAGATCATAAAAGATCAATACAAGGGCTGCAAAGACATTATCGAGTATCTGGATGAGGTGCAGGCGGATATTTTAGAGAACGTCAAAGATTTTATTTCTGCTCCTGAAAGCAAATCCCCCCTTGAAGGCTTTATGATGCCGGCAGCCCAGCCCTCTTTTCAGCGCTACGAGGTCAATGTGCTGGTTGAGCAGGAATCCTCGCAAAAATCGCCGGTTATCTTTGAAACCAATCCTACCTATCAAAATGTGTTCGGGCAAATAGAAAAGCGGGCCCATATGGGTACCCTGACCACCGACTTTAACATGGTGCAGGCCGGTTCGTTGCTGCGGGCCAACGGCGGCTATTTGATCATGGAGATCGAATCGATCCTCATGAATCCGTATGTGTGGGAAGCGCTGAAGCGCGCCTTGCAGAATAAACTGCTTCACATTGAAGATATGGCTTCAGGACTCGGTTTCGGCACCTCATCGCTGCGCCCTGAGCCGATTCCCCTGGAGGTAAAGGTTATTTTGCTGGGCAGCTATTATCCTTTTCAATTGCTTCAAAACCATGATTCAAAATTCAACAAAATTTTCAAGGTGCGGGCGGATTTTGATCATGAGGTCGAAAAAACCGATGATACCATTCAACAATACGCCCGCTTCATCGCCCGGGCCTGCAAAGAAGAAGGACTTCTCCCGCTGACTCCCAAAGGTGTGGCCGCCATTGTTGAATATTGTGAAAAATATATCGCCAACAAAAACAAACTCTCACTCAGATTCGGACCGATCCTGGGCATCTTAAAAGAGGCCGACTACTGGGCGCGCAAAAACAAAGCCAAGCTTGTTTCCGACACCTATGTAATTAAAGCATTCAATGAGCACAGGTTCCGTTATAACCTGTATGAAGAAAAAATCCATGAATCCTATGTGGATGATACGATTATGATCGATGTGGCCAGTGACGTGGTCGGCCAGGTCAACGCTCTTTCGGTTTATCAAATCGGTGACATATCGTTTGGACGCCCGACCCGGATAACGGCGGAAACCTATATGGGCAAGCAGGGGGTTATCAATATCGAACGCGAGGCCAAGTTAAGCGGCAAGACCCATGACAAAGGCGTTCTGATTCTGTCGGGTTTCTTGGGCAGAACCTTTGCGCAAAACTATACGCTCAATCTGTCCATCAGCATCACCTTCGAACAGAGTTACGGCGGCATCGATGGTGATAGTGCCTCTTCCACCGAACTGTATGCCATTATTTCAAGCCTTGCAGAAACCCCCATCCGCCAAGGGATTGCGGTCACCGGATCTGTCAATCAAAAGGGAAAAATTCAGGCTATCGGCGGTGTAAACCAAAAAATAGAAGGCTTTTTTGATGTCTGCCAAAGCAAAGGACTCAGCGGCAGGCAAGGTGTATTAATCCCTAAGGCCAACGTTAAAAACCTGATGCTGAAAAAAGAAGTTGTCGACGCGGTCAAAAAAAGAAAATTTCATATTTATCAGGTTGCGACGATTGAAGAAGGGATTGAGATATTAACCGGCATCACGGCCGGAGTTTCGGATGACGAAGGCAACTATCCACCGAAAACCGTATTTGGCCGGGTTCAGGCAAAGCTTAAACGCTATCTTAAACGCTCTTTTCAGCTTAAAAAGGAGTTTGAGGACGAAGATAACAACGCCTGATGCTTATATGTAAGCTGCAGGGAAATCTTATCAATCAATATCAATTTAGGTTGAAGATGTCCTAACGTTGATCCAGAACCGTTCGAATGATTTTGGCCAGTTCCTTCATAATTATCGGTTTCATGGCAAACCCCTTAAACCCCATGGCTTTAACATTTTTTTCCGTAATTCCTTCGCTGTAACCGGTTAGGAGGATCATCGGAATGTCGTTCCGAATGCTAATGAACGCTTTGCCAAGCGCATCGCCCGTCATTTTGGGCATCGTAAAATCCGTTATCACCAGATCAAAACTTTCAGGATCATTTCGGAATTGTTCCAGTGCGCTTAGACTGCTTGTTTCAACCACAACGCTGTAGCCCATTCGCTCAAGCATTTGCTTGCCCAGATCCACCTGGAACTCTTCGTCATCAATAAAAAGGATACGCTCTGTGCCGTAAAGCATCGGCTCTTCGAGTTTGACTTCTAACACGTTTTCACTTTTAATCACCGGAAGAAATATATTGAATGTCGAACCTTTTCCAGGGTCGCTGGAAACGCTGATGGCCCCCCCATACCCTTGGACGATACCATGAACCACAGACAGCCCCATGCCGGTTCCTTTACTTTTTTCTTTGGTCGTAAAGAAAGGGTCGAAGATACGCTCTTGAATTTCAGGCGCCATTCCGTGTCCGGTATCTCCAACCGAAAGCTTTAGAAATGTGCCGGGGGCCGTTTCCGGATATTGGGCTGCAAGCTCGACATCAAGGCTGACTTCTGTGAGGAGGACATTCAATATCCCGCCTTTTTTCTGCATGGCTTGTCCGGCGTTGGTGCAAAGATTCATAAGTATCTGATGGATATGGGTGGGATCGGCCATGACGGCCGAGTTCGATTGAAGATCCTGGCGGATTTCAATCGAACTCGGCAGGGACGCTCTGAGCAGTTTTAGCGCTTCGGTTGCGATGGACGTTACCTTTACGGGCTTTGGCTCGATTTCGCTCTGGCGGCTGAAAGCGAGTATTTGCGTAACAAGGCTCTTGGCGCGGCTGCCGGCTTTGAGGACTTGATGCAAACTGGTTTGCAACTCGGAATCTTTGACCGCATCCATCAATGCAATCTCGGTGTATCCGACAATGGCCGAAAGAATATTGTTAAAGTCGTGGGCAATACCTCCGGCCAGCGTTCCGATGGCCTCCATTTTTTGGGCTTGTCTAAATCGATTTTCAAGCTGGACTTCTTTGGTGATATCGCGCTTTACACCGACATAGTTGATAATTTTAGCATCATTGTTTCGAATGGGAGAAATCGTTGCTTCTTCCTGATAAAGAGAACCGTCTTTTTTTTTGTTGGTGATTCGTCCCTTCCATACCTTTCCGGTGGTGATGGTTTGCCACATGTCTTTGTAAAAGGCGTCATTTTGCAGGCCGCTTTTTAAAATCCTCGGATTTTCACCGATGACCTGTTCGGCAGCATATCCGGTGGTCGTTTCGAAGGCCGGGTTGACATATTCAATGGTGCCCTCAATGTCGGTAATGATGACCAGTTCAGCCGCCTGGGTAACGGCGGTTGCCAGGCGAGCATGCTTTTCTTCGGCCTGTTTGCGGTCGGTGACATCAAAGAAGACCCCGCTGATATGTTCGATTTCTCCTTTTTGATCACAAACAATATAACCTCTTTCCTGTATCCAGCGGGCGGTTCCGGATTTGGGTCTGATCCTGTATTCGCGAATATACGACTTGTCTGTTTTTAGGGCGTCAATAAAAATGCCCCTTGATTTTTTAGCATCTTCCTTGACGACGATATCGGACCATTTCATTCTCCTGGAATTAAATTCATCGATACAATAGCCGGTTAACAACTCGGCTTTGCTGTCAATGAACTCAACCGACCAATCCTTGAAACCCCGGAATACCACGCTGGGCAGATTCTTTATTAATAATCTGTATTTTTCCTCGCTGTAGCGCAGTGCTTCCTCTGCCTGCATTTGCGCGGTGATGTCGATGTGCTGGATAACTGCATTGGTTATGTTTCCTTTTCTATCTTTTATGGGAAAGATTATGACATCAAGGATTACGAATGCAGTTTTTTTGAGTTCAAGGTGTTTAAGCTGCGAACTATCATATTTAAGGTTGAATTTGACGGTTTTGCCTTCTTCAAAAACCGATCGTACCAATGCTGTAAACCCCTGTTCTTCAACAATATTATCCTCTAATACATTATATTTGCCGATGACCTCTTCGCTGGTTAGGTTCAATAATTTGCAACACGCCGGGTTAATCTTTATCAGTGTTCCTTTGTTGTCCGAAATCCAAACAGGATAAGGGCTCTGCTCGATAATACTATCAAGAAAAGATTCTGATTTTCGAAGCGTCTCTTCCGCCTGCTTACGTTTTGTTATGTCTTGAACGATACCCGAGATATGTGTGAGGGCTCCCTGATGGTCAAAGTGTCCTTCGGATGTCGAAAGTAAAAATCGATCCCTACCGTCCGGCAGCACGATATGCGCCTCAAAAGTGTATTGTCTGTGATTTGCGATTGTCTGCGCCATCACCTCTTGGTGAAGCTTCTGATCTTCTGGATGGAACCTTTCCATTACCGAATCTATATCAGGGCGGAAGTTTTTTTGATCAAGCCCGAAAATATGATAAACTTCCTCAGACCAGGTAACTTCACCGGTCTTCATATCCCAGACCCAATCTCCTATGTGCGCCATCCTTCTGGCAGCGGTTGACCTTTTGTCCCTCTCAAGCAAGGCTGTTTTAATTTTGCGATGCTCATCGACTTCTTTTTCTAAAGTCTTTATCTTCTGTTCAAGGTCTTCATAGGTTGGTTTTTGAACCATGATTTAATCCTCTGGCCAATGAAAATGATCAGACTTAATATACGACTTTTTACGAGATTGCCAACTTTATTCTAACACAAAAAAAACATAAAATGCAATCGGTTAGATTGATGGGAATAAGCCCGCGCAGGGTGATTGGATAAAAAAACAGAGGATATTTTGACTGGAACAGCATATGGGCAACCCGGATCATGCCGGTCGGACAACCGGTGGCAGCCTCGGCACTTTCGGTTGCGGCAATATTTGCTTGCTTTTGCTTTACGATGCCGGCCGAGATTTTACAGCATTGCAGGCTAAAGCCGCCGTTCAACCCCGCAGCATCTGTCGGCTTCGTCCATCGATGTTTTTCCCGCATCTGACGAGTAGCCCGGGCCCAGTGCAGATGACTGCATTATCGACCGGGACTTGTGCGCCTCTGGCGCATTACCCCGCCGAGGCTTACTTTTAAACAAAATTCAATCTCGGCAAGACAGGCGGTCTTCGCCTAAATTTCCTGAAAAATTGTACATTTTGACAAAACCCGGTGGTTGACAAGATGCTTGTTATCCGGTATCTGAATTTTACCTGCCGGAAGCTGGATAAGAATTGCCCCCATATTAATAACGGCACAATTCGTGGGTGCTCATACGCAAGCCGGAATTAATACATATTGCTCATGAAAAACGCTCAAACACAAAAAAACAACTTAATTAGAATAGAAGAAATAACGCTTACTCTCGAAGATGACGAACGGGTTTTGATAAACAAAATTGCTGATATATTGGCAATTGAAACAAAAGAAGTCATTGATTACGCTATTGTTAAGCGTGCCCTTGATTCAAGAAATAAAAGTAAAATACTTTTTGTTTATTCTGTTGATGTAAAAATAAAAGCCCCGGAAAACTACTTTTCTGAATCAAAACAAGGCACTTATTCAACCAAGGAAAAAAACAGACGGCATAAAGTACGCATACAAGAACACTATATATACAAAATAAAATCCGTTTTGCCAAACGCTGTCCAAAAGCGACCTATTGTTGTCGGCACTGGCCCCAGCGGGTTATTTTCAGCTTTACTGCTGGCCATGTCGGGATTAAAACCCCTGGTTATTGAACGCGGTAAAGACGTTGATTCCCGTATTAATGATGTCGGTATATTCTTTTCCACCGGAAAATTAAACGTAAATTCGAACATACAGTTCGGAGAGGGCGGCGCCGGTACTTTTTCTGACGGCAAATTAAATACGCTGGTCAATAATCCTAAAACAAAATTTGTTTTTGCAGAACTCATTAAAGCCGGAGCGCCGGAAGAAATCGCCTGGGATGCCACTCCGCATATCGGAACCGACAAATTACATCAAATAGTAAAAAACTTGCGCAAAAAGATAATCGACCTCGGCGGTGACGTATTCTTTGAAACTTGCCTTACGGATATAGAGGTTAAAAACAACACTATTGTTTCAGCGGTTTTCAACAACAAGGAACGGGTGTTAACTGACGATCTTGTCGTAGCTACCGGCCACTCCGCCAGAGATACTTATGAAATGCTGCACAAAAGAAATCTGGAAATAAAAGCCAAACCCTTTTCTATGGGGGTGCGCATCGAACATAAAGCCGAGATGATAAATAAATCTCAATACGGCAATTTCTACAGTCACGCCAAACTGCCGACCGCTAAATATAAGCTTGTTTGCCACCTACCCCAAAACCGCTCGGTTTATACTTTTTGTATGTGCCCCGGCGGTTATGTTATCGCCGCCGCTTCCGAAGAGGGTATGTTGGTTATAAATGGAATGAGCAAATATGCTCGAAACGGTATTAATTCAAATAGCGCTTTGCTGGTCAATGTTGGCCCTGATGATTTTGGTTCAGAGCATCCCCTGGCCGGAATAGAATTTCAACGCCAGTGGGAGAGAAAAGTCTTTCTGACCGGTGGCAGTAATTACAAAGCGCCCGTACAGCTTGTGGGTGATTTTTTAGCCAACAAAGCGTCAACCAGCATTAAAAGTGTGTTGCCGACATATAAACCGGGTATAACCCTAACCAGTTTAAATGACTGTTTGCCCAGCTACATCATAGATAGTTTAAGGGCGTCGTTGCCTTTATTCGACAGAAAAATGCACGGTTTTGCTTATCCTGATGCGCTTTTAACCGGGATAGAGACTCGCAGTTCTTCACCGGTCAGAATTTTGCGTGACAAAGCGTGCCAGTCAAATATTCGCGGTATTTATCCGGCCGGTGAGGGTGCCGGTTATGCGGGAGGAATTATTTCTTCCGCAATTGATGGATTGGTAGTGGCTGAGGCCATTATCGAAAAGTACTCAAGGAAGCATTAATACTTCCTTTGACTTACTCCCAAAACCTATCCAAAATATCAGCATGCCAACCCTTGCAAGTCGTGTTATTAGGTTATTAAATCCCACGTTTTTTTTCGATGTTTCGGCAATTAAATTGACCCCACCTCTTATGATTCAGATGTCAGAAGCATAGAAGTTTGAGACGCAATTTTTTTTCTGCATCTATTTACATTGGCAAAAAAGGAATTAACATATCTGCGCCCGAATCGAAGAGAGGTGTTTTAACCGTTTTTTTAATAGTATTATCGATATAATAATCAGAACGTTGCAGCGATGGTTGTCGATCGGGACCTTTGCTTAAAACGTTTTTGAAACGATATCGGAGGAGCAGCGGTGAAAGTTGTTTCGGAAGTGACGGCCATTTTTGACCAAATCGATAAGAAAGTGGCCGAATTTCAACTAAAAAGCGGTCTTCGTTGTCCCAAAATGTGTGGTGTCTGCTGTCCCACTACCGATGTTCAAACGACGATTATTGAGATGCTGCCGGCTGCGCATGGAATCCTTTGTAGGGGTGCCGGTGCTTTCTGGCTGGAGCGCATAACCGCTCAAAAACCTTCAGATATCTGCGTCTTTTATCAAATTCGGCCGGCTCCGGAAGCATCAGGACATTGCGAATTTTACGCCTGCCGACCGGTGGTGTGCCGGTTGTTCGGGTATGGCGCCGTTCGAACCCGCGAAGAGAAATTAGTGCTGGCAGTATGTAAACATTTAAAACATGCCGATCCCGATCGTGTTGCCGCGGCAGTCGCACTGGAGGCCGAAGCCCCCTGTTTTGCCTGGTATGGAACCCAAATTTGCGGCCTGGACCCTGTGTTGGGAACAAAAATTATGCCTATAAATGCGGCCTTGCGGCGTGCCATCGAATGGGTGGGGTTGCGGATGCACTTGGCAGACAGTGAAGCGCTAAACTTCAGTACCGCGGCCTGATAATACGGCTCTTTACAACTTGCAAAAAAAAATGACGGAATATTTATCCGGATTTTAGACTCAAATTTAGTCTGTTTTGAAAATATCAATACAAACAACAAAATATGTGGGATGTCCGCGGCCTTGGTGAAATGATTTCGCTTTTCATCGGGCCGGCATTACATGATAACACCAAAAAAAATGTTTTTCATGGAAAACTTGAGGGCCAGCA
>JAQBHK010000551.1:0-5545 GCA_032127815.1 Desulfobacterales bacterium | reverse complement strand
TGGTGATAGTCGGCAAAGGTCAGCAGGCCCCGCTCCCTGGCGAGCACCATGCCCGGAGTTTCGGGATCAGGGTCTGCCACAGCCATAATAAAGGCAAAAGCTTCTTCATGCATAAAATCGAAGGAGGGTTTTTCAAGCATTTCCTTGCATAGTTCTCCCCCGCCGACAAGACCGATGTAGATTACCGCAGGCTCTTGATTCTGTAACAGCAACGTTTCTTTTTCCATTTTTGATCCGGTGTCTAAGTTTCTCGGTTTTTTTATGCTCATTTAGGATATTATCATGAGGGGGGATCGGTTGCAAGCAGGAGAAATCCAGGGCACCTTGGATTTAACAGACCAAACAAAAGGGCACCCCTTCGCTATCGATGAGATGCCCTTTTAAAACCATGTAATTCAGTTGTTTAAACGATTTAAGCTTTTTCGACGTTCTTTGCTGCCGGTCCCCGGTCCGTCTCTTCCACCTCAAAGGTTACCTTTTCACCTTCTTCGAGGGTCTTGAAACCGGGCATAGTAATGGCGGAGTAATGAACGAAAATGTCTCCTCCTTCTTCTTGTTCGATAAAGCCAAAGCCCTTTTTGTTATTAAACCATTTTACGGTCCCATTTGCCATAACCTTACTCTCCTTTGTAATACATTACCATAATGGTTTTATACTTTGGATCATCACTTCGCGAATGCAACACGCCATAGCATAAAACCGGGCCTGCGCAGATAGATGCGCATTTTAACAGCCTTTTTTACTGATAATTTTATTATTTGAAGTTATTGGCAATGTCAAGTGGTAATAGAAAGCATCCAAAGCTGTTGGAAGGCAGAAGCTACAGATTCCATCTGATTATACCGGCTTGATAATCGATGGTGAAGTTTACGTATTGAAGCAGGTCCATACCTATCAGATTGTCAGAGGCATCCCATATCACGATACGGTGGTCCTTTAACTCAAGCGGCCCCGCTTTTATCCTTGATATCTTAACCGAGCGACCCTGCCTGACATCCGTTATCCCCAGTATTCTTGCAAACATAGGTGTCACAGACGTTTGTGCCGCACCCGTGTCCAGCATGAACAGCTTGCTGAAAGTTTGACCGTGGTAGACAATATCAACAGGAAGCAATACTCTTACGTCTTTTATGACAGCCCTGGTTTTTATCTGGTACTCTGTATCGTGAGCCGGGTCGTTGCCCCACCTGATCACGTCGGCCTGGCAGTCAACAGCAAAGGGTATCTCCTTGAGCAAATCCATCCCCAGAATGTTCATACCTTTCAATTTCGACCATCCCTTTTGGTTCGAATGCAGAACAAGAATTTGATGATCCTTGCGCTCAATCGGACCCACCATTATGCTCGATACTTTAAATGCGGATGCAGACACTTTGACACCAGCGAGAGAGCCGCTACCTGTAAACGGTGTCTCGGGTACTTGCAGTCTCCTTGCGAATTCCTGTGATACGACCGTGTGGGTTGCACCGGTATCCAGCTCAAACAGAGTCCTAAAAACCCTTCCATTATAGAGAATCTCGACAGGCACCCGCAGGTGTTGACCCATGACAAGCTTGGTCTCCGTCGGCCTTTGCTTATAAAGATCGAGACGGGCTAAAGACTTTGCCCGCGAATCTGCTTTGTCAGCATCTATCGGCTGCTGATCGGCAACTTTCGCCGGGCCGTTTGCGTCCACTCCAGAGTAGGCTTTTGCACCAATGTTAACAGCACTTAAACTAACCAATAAAGTTATTATAATAAAAATCCTTATAAAACTCATAACTTCCAGGCCTCGCAATAATAACGGTTGCGGTGAAAATTTTGAACAAAACGCTCCATTTCTAATCAAATACCCGGATTCCAGAAAGCAGAAATTGACCTCTTTGTTGAATTATCCCTGCAGAAGCGATGGCATAGGGAAAAAACGCCAGAGGGTATAGATATTATCGGTCTAAGGAAGGTGTTACTTGAGAAAATAGGAACAGGGAATACAGCTTTGCGCAACAGAACAAGGCCTGGCAATATCAGCTAAGTCTTGTTGTCGAGGTGATCCCAGGAAAAATCTAACCGGCGTTATTCGGCTTGCAGCGCCTTTAAATCAGCATAGTAGTCGAGGGCTTCCGGGTTTCTTAATGCATCCTTGTTGAGTACCGGCTGGTTGTGAATAACCTTCTTGACCGCCAATTCGACCTTTTTCATATTAAGGGTGTAAGGGATATCCGGCACGGCCAGGATTATAGCCGGCACATGCCTTGGAGAGGCATTGGTGCGAATGACCTGTTTGATTTTGACAACGATTTCTGCGGTCAATTCATAACCTGCGGCCATCTGAACGAAAAGGATAACGCGGACATCGTTTTTCCAGTTTTGCCCGACCACGACACTGTCTTGGATCTCCTCTAAACGGTCAATCTGGCGGTAGATCTCGGCCGTTCCAATCCGTACCCCGCCGGGATTCAAGGTAGCATCCGAGCGCCCGTACATGACCACGCCGCCCCGTTCGGTAACCAGAATATAATCTCCATGCCGCCAGATGTTGGCATAAACGTCAAAATAAGCGTCGTGGTATTTTTCGTTGTCCGGGTCATTCCAGAAATAGATCGGCATGGAAGGAAAGGGGGCCGCGCACACCAGTTCGCCCTCTAAGTTGACAACCGCTTTGCCGTTATCATCAAAGGCCATAACCTTCATGGCCAGCCCGCGGCATTGCAGCTCGCCGGCATAAACCGGCCCCAGGGGATTACCCAGGGCAAAGCAGCCGTTGAGATCCGTGCCGCCCGCAATGGAGGCCAGCTGCAGATCGGCTTTAATTTCCCGGTAAATATATTCGAAACCTTCCATGGAAAGCGGTGATCCTGTAGAGAGCACCGCTTTGAGCGGCGTAAGATCATATGTTTTGCCGGGTTTTACGCCGGCGTTCTGCCAGGCGGCAATATAGCCTGCGCTGGTTCCGAATATCGTTATTTTTTCGTTTTGAGCCAAATCCCAGAGCGTTTCCGGATGCGGATGAAAAGCATTGCCGTCATACAGCACCACGGTTGCGCCTACAGCCAGAGAACTGACCAGCCAGTTCCACATCATCCAGCCGCAGGTGGTAAAGTAGAAAATAACATCGTCTCTTTTCAAATCGGTATGGAGTATCAGCTCCTTCAAATGATGGATCAGAATGCCTCCGGCGCTTTGCACCATGCATTTGGGCAGGCCGGTGGTGCCGGAAGAGTACATAATATAGAGCGGATGATCAAAAGGAAGCTGTTCGAATGCAATTTCAAGATCAATTTCCGCCGACCTGAAATCCGTGTAAAGAACCGCGCGCGCTACTTTGGCGATATCCGGATTATCTTGGGTGTACGGCACCACAACCACTTTTTCAATGGACGGCAGTTCTTTTAGAATGTCGGCAATACGCCCAAGGGAATCTATGCGTTTCCCCTTGAAAAAGTAACCGTCGGCCGTAAACAGAACCTTGGGCTTGATCTGGCCGAAGCGGTCCAGGACGCCCTTGATCCCGAAATCGGGCGAGCAGGAAGACCAGGCGGCACCGATGCCGGCGGCGGCCAGCATGGCAATGACGGCTTCGGGCATATTGGGCATAAAGCCGACCACGCGGTCGCCGGACCGCACACCTGCGGCTCTTAATGCTCCGGCGATGCGAGCCACCTCGTTATAAAGTTCGGCATACGTAATGCGTCTGACATCCTGATCTTCACCCTTGAAAACCAGGGCTGTCCGATCGTCTCGGTATCGCAGAAGATTTTCGGCAAAATTGAGCCGTGCTCCTGAAAACCAGCGGGCACCGGGCATTTTGCCAAGATCGTCAACGACCTGATCATAAGGCTTGGAGGCGATAATCTCTGCAAATTCCCACATCATTGACCAAAACTCGGCAATATTGTCTATGGACCATTGATAAAGGGATGCATATTCACTGAAATCTTGGTTGTACTTTGCATTAATGATGTTCATGAAGCGGTGCAAGTTTGTACTTTTGATTCTTGCTTCCGAAGGTGTCCATAATAACTTAGCCATTGCATATTACCTTTTTTGTTTGCGCTCAAGGGTTTTATTTTGTCGATTGGGCCTCAGAGCCTGCAACCCGCATCAGCACAGTCGGAACCAGCGCAACCACAAAAAAAACTCCTGAGACAAGAAAGGCATCGTCAAAAGCGGCTACGATAGCCTCCTTGTTGACCATTGCCTGTAAGATCGCCAGAGCTTTTTGTTTGGCGATGTTCTCCATATTTCCCAGTTGCTGGAAGATTTCCTGAATACGTATGATAAATTGATTTGCGGCAAAAGAGTCCAAGTTCTGTGCCTGGGCAAAGATCGAGTTGTGAAAGATCTCTCGCCGTTCCAGTATCACGCCGACAATCGCTACTCCAAAAGCGCCGCCCAACTGCCGGGAAACGTTCATCAGACCGGAGCCGGTGGCGGTTTTATCCGCCGGCAGACTCTTGAGCGACATGCTCATTAGAGGTGGGAAAATAAACCCGATGCCTAAACCCCGTATCATTAACATATAATACGCCGTTGTCGAGGATGTTCTTAAATCAACGAAAGAGAGCCAGTAGAGTGAAAGGGCTGAGAAAAGCACCCCCAGGGTAATAGGAATGCGCCCGTCCATACGGTCAGCCATACGCCCGGCTATCGGCAATACCACGGCGACTACCAGGGCCATGGGCAGCATCAGGAGGCCCGCCTGTAAAGCGGTATAGTCAAGCATGTTTTCAAAAAACAAAGGGATAAGAAAGGTAGAACCGTAAAGGCCGAAACCCTGTATAATGAAAACCAGCGTTGCCATGGAATATGCGAAGGTCCGGTAAACGTTTAGATCGATGAATGGCTGCCGGACATGCTGCTCGGTCCACAAAAACGACACCAGCCCCAAACCGGCAACCAGCAAAAGGGCGAGGATATAAAATGACGTCCAGCCTTCCCGCTGCCCCTGGCTGAGCGCCGTGAGCAGGCAGCCCAGACAAACAGCCATCGTCAAAAATCCCCAGAAATCAAAGGTCATGCCTTTTTTGGTTTTTCCGGCCGGCAGGATTATAGCAGCCAAAAATACACCGATTAAACCCACGGGAACATTTAGGTAAAAAACAAGGTGCCAGGAGAAGTGTTCGGTCAGATAGCCCCCCAGGGTAGGGCCGATGGCGGGCCCGAAAGTGGCCCCAATGCCGTAAACACCCATGGCCAGGCCGCGTTCTTCCGGTGGGAAGGCCTCGAAAATAATTACCATGGCAATCGGCATTAAAGCGCCGGCCCCGATTCCCTGCAAGATGCGAAAGACGATCAGGGCATCCACATTCCAGGCTGCGCCGCAAAGAACCGATGCTATTGTAAAAACAACCAGGCTGGCTATAAAAAGAGTTTTATTGCCGATTTTGGCGCTGAACCAACCGACAGAGGGCATCATGATGGCCATGGCAATCATGTAGACGGTAATAACCCATTGAATCTTATCTACGTTCACCCCGAAGGCGGCCATTATGATAGGCAAAGCAACGTTGACCGCCGTGGTGTCCAGCACCACCATAAAGGCCCCGCTCATTACGGCGATGACGA
>JAQBHK010000550.1:0-17135 GCA_032127815.1 Desulfobacterales bacterium | reverse complement strand
GATATAAAAAAGACAACGAGAAAAGCTTTTAGTGATTATAAGGAAAAAGAGCTGCAGTAGCAAAAAACAATGTTTCAGGATAAAAGGTCGGTGCCATTTGATCCCCGCCCTTTTTCATATCGTATTTCGTATCTTGTGATTATTTTTATGTTGATCAGATGCACAATTGCCTTCCACTGAAGTGGTTTAATAATAACGGACACCATGCTAAGAACAATTATTCAGAAAGCGAGGTGTTCAATGAACGAGAAACGAAAACGTCCACATTACACAAAAGAGTTCAAGCAAGATGCTGTCCGGCTTGTCGTTGACCAGGGCTACAGCGGCCCTGAAGCTGCCAGACGTCTTGGTATTCCCAGTTCTAACGTTACTCGCTGGGTATGGCAACACCGCCAAAACCAGCAGGATATTAGCGAAGGAGGTATCCCCCGCCAGGAACTGGAAGCCGAGATCCGTCGACTAAAAAAGGAAAACAAGCGGCTTGAGATGGAGCGCGAAATATTAAAAAAAGCCGCGGCCTTCTTTGCGAAAGAGTCGAACTGAGGTATGACTTCATCCGGCAAGAGAAGAAGGCCTATCCCGTCACCGTTCTGTGTAAGGTGATGGAAGTCAGCCGGAGCAGTTTTTATGATTACCTTCATAGCCTCGAAAGATCTGACGATCCTGATGAGTTGGCATTGAAGGCCCGGATTGGGGTCATTTTCAAAGAACATCGTGGCAAATATGGTTCCCGTCGCATTACCAAACAGTTAAAGGATGAAGGCTACCAGATTGGCCGATACAAGGTACGTCGTTTAATGCGAGAGCTTGGTCTTAAAGCCAAAGCCCCGAAGCGATACAAGGTCACGACAGATAGCCGGCATTCGTTTCCAGTAGCTGCCAACCTTTTGGACCGTAAATTCGATGTCGATGAACCGAATAAGTACTGGACAGCGGACATCACCTATGTCTGGACCTTTGAAGGCTGGTTGTACCTGGCCGTGGTACTTGATCTTTATTCTCGCCAGGTCGTTGGCTGGGCCATGAGCAAGCGGATGAAAAAACAGCTGACTCTGGATGCCCTGGCAATGGCATACTGGCGAAGGAAACCGCCATTGGGGCTGCTTCATCATTCGGATCGAGGAAGCCAGTATGCCTGCCATGATTACCAAAAACGACTTAATCATTATGGTATGGTAGCCAGTATGAGCCGCAAGGGCGACTGTTGGGACAATGCCCCGACCGAACGTTTTTTTCGAAGCCTGAAATCAGAACGCCTGTCAGATTACAGATTTTTTACGAGGCAGTCGGCGGAGATGCAGGTGCTTGATTACATCTCCTACTATAATTCCATTCGGCTGCATTCAACGCTGGGTTATCAAACCCCGTTCGCATATGAGAAAGAACTATGCCGCAAGGCGGCTTAAATAAAAGTGTCCGGTTTTACTTGACCACTACAATCTGCCATATCTTGAGCAAGGTTAACCCGCATCGCGTTGACAGCCGCGGCAACGGATTCCAATTCATCCGGAACCATCTCGCCCGTATTCTCACGATCCAATACTAATGGGCGCTCTAATTGCTTGAGATTGAAAGATGCAGCATATTCAGCCATGGCGGTGAGATGTCTTCCAACCAGCCTGTAAAAAATGATGAAAATAAACAAAGATACAAAAAAAGTTTTAAAGGCTTGTCCCAGCAAAATAATAAAAGCTTTGTCAATCAATCGTTGGTATATTCCCTCAAGCGAAGCCGCAGCATAGAGTGTTCCCAAAGATATCTTTTTGCCTTTATGGTTATAAGACATTGGGAACTCATAAAGAATAATATTCTGTGATTCTCTGTCTCCAACAAAAAGAGTCGGTTTTCCGTCCTTAAGAATTTCTAAATATTTCATATCAGGCAGTCGCATGATACCAGACAATTGAATGTTTAAAAGCTCCTGATCAAAGATCCAAAGACTTTGAGCGACGCCCTCCAAATAGCTCAATTCGATTTGATGCATTTGATTTTCAAGAACAGAAATGTCTCTGGAATAATCTATGTACAGCCGGTGACTTGTTAACAAAATAGTAATTACAGAACTAAATATAAGAATTAAAGCAATAAATCTTTTTGCAATACTGGATTTGAAGGCAGCTTTAAAAGATTTGTTATTTTCTGTCATTACTGTTCTTTAGGCTCGATCGTGTCCATCATCTTCTTGAAAAGAAGATCATAGACTCCATCTCTTTTCATTTCTTTTAATGCAATTTCTACTTTGGGAACTAATGAACTGTGCTTTTTGTGGAGATAGAAAAACATTTCTACTGTCACCAATGGTGGTTCCAAAGCCTTTACATGAGCTAATTTCTGTTTTTTTATTATGGAATATCCCATTAATCGCTCATAAATAATAATATCAACTCGATTATTGTTTAGAATTTTAAAAAGTAACTCTGCGTTTTTAACTTTTGTCAACATACTAATTTGAGTATTTTTTTCGACAAGCTTCCATCCTGTAACAATGCCGACACTATAGGGTTTTAACTCCTCCCAGGATTTAATTTCAATATTATTGTTTGAAAATGAAATAATCTCATAATCATATAATTTCTCATCTATTTTAACCAAATTAGGATAAAGCCGATTGATCCCGGCAACTCGCGCTATTTCACCATCATTGATGCCATCATTAGACATAACAAGAGAACGCTCTGCAGGCAGCAAGTCTACTTGAAGGTCAATACCAATTCTTCTGAAGGCTTCTTTGGCAACTGAATCAAAAAAGCCTGTTTGGTTTGTATTTGAAAGAGGCGGCTCAAGGTAAGAGCCTAAAGTAATGACTTGTTGCCCAAAAGCAAAAGGCGTTAAACTTACTATGACACAGAAAAATAAAACGATTAGTTTTAATATTTTCTTCAGAAAAGGATTCACAGAAAAAATAGATGTAACGTTTATCATCTTTACAGTTATCTGGATATACTGTTGATTTTTGTGGTCTATTTTAAAATGTCTTTTCTCCAAATGAGTTGTTGTCCACCCTTATACATACCGCCATCCATCTCAAATCAACTATTCGTTAATAAGGCTACTGGTCATCTTGAATTTCTGCAACTTTTTTCTTTGGCGGGCTGGGCAAAAAGACCATTTGTGGATGGGCACTCGTTTATTTTTTAAGGACGGCCTGTATTACCCTGATTCTATCTTCCTCTAAATTTCGAAACAGGTTTTTCGATTTTTCAGCAGCCGTACTGCCCATGAGCAATTTGAGACCGGGCGGCCGTGGTGCGTCTTTTGGCCGTGATGCCATGGCGGTACTTAATCCTCGAAACCACTCTAACGATGGTGTGCTGACATCGTTCCACACCGCTTCCCGGAACCCTGTCCGACCGAACAGGACGCGGAGGTCTTTGGGTGTTGCCAAAAAGCTGATGGTTGCATCGCTTGCCCACGGCACCGGGAAAAGGGGCGGAGAAACGGAACCGGCACAGACCTCGTAAAGTGCGATGCGGCCTTCTGCGGCCAGCACGCGTTGCGCTTCTTTGAAAAGGCGCGCTTTGTCTTTGATGTTCATGAGCGTGTGTTGCAGCCATATGACATCAAAAGAACTTTCGTCAAACGGCATATCCATGGCGTTGCCGTGCCGGAACGTTACCTTATCGCTGAGGCCGACGCGCTCCGTCAGCATGCGGGCGGCACGGCAATACTCTTTAACCAGCTCAAGTCCCGTTACCTGGCAGCCGAATTCGGCGGCTAATGTGCGTGCGGGTCCGCCCACTCCGCAGCCCAGATCGAGTACCCGCATTCCTGGCCGCAAATCTGCAAGCCGGGCCAATTCTCTGGTTGCGTCACGGCCTCTGATGTGGAATTCATCAAACGCAGAAATATCCTCGCGCGTCAATGCCTGTATGTCCATGCCGGCACTCTCACAGGCCGCAAGTATATTTTTTTCCAGGTCGATCCGGCTGTAATGCGCGTTAATTGATTTGGCATATTCTTTCATAAGCGTTTATCCCGACTATATTTAAGTTCCCTGCCGTCCCGCCCTGGCGGGACGGGGAATGCGCTCGCGTTCATACCTGCGCTTGAGCAACAGCGTGTTTCCGGTGACGCTCAGGCTGCTGAGCAGCATGGCGGATACGGCCACCAGAGGTGTCAACAACCCGCTCATGGCAAGAGGTATGCTGACCGTGTTGTAAAATATTGAAAAAATCAGGTTTTGTTGAATCTTTTTGTTCACCTGCTTTGCCAGGTTCAGATAATCCAGAATCTGTTCAGGCCCTCCGCGCATCAACGTAATATCGGCGGTCTCTTTTCCCAGGTGGCCGCCGGAATAGACGGCAATGGCCAGATCCGCCTGGATGAGAGCCGGAGCATCATTGACCCCGTCGCCCACCATGGCAACCCTTTTCCCGCTCTTTTGCTGCTTTCGAATAAAAACGGCTTTGTCCTGCGGCAGTTGGCCGCCAAAGGCATTTTCAATGCCCAGCATGTTTGCGATTGTTTGGGTGGTTTGGTCCCCATCGCCGGAAACCAGCGCAATATCGTAACCCAAGTGTTGCAGTTGTGCCGCGGTGTCAGATGCCCCATCCCGGAGCGTATCCCCAAAAAGAAACACTCCGCACAGGCGTCCTCCCCAGCTCATATAAACCGTTGATTGCATAGCCTCGGATGTATTTTCAAAGGTCATGCAAATGTTGGCGTTTTCCGGATTACCGGCAACAAAATCCCGGGAACCGATCTTGATTTCATGGTTTTCAAATACTCCGGAGACACCGTTTTGATGGCAGTGGACCTGTTCTACTGCCGCCGGCGGCAGTAAAGCATTCTCTGCATATCTTCTGATTTCAGCGCCGATGTAATGGTCTGAGTGCTTTTCCAGGGCTGCGGCCAGCGATACCACTGTTTTTTGATCAAAAGGCTCCATGGCACGAATTTCCAACAGAGACCAGTCCCCTGTCGTGAGAGTTCCGGTTTTGTCGAAGACAAACGCATCGATTCTATCCGCCTTTTCAAAGGCCGAAAAATCCCTCACGAGGATCCCATTTTTTTCCGCCAGGGAAATTCCCGCAACCCGTGCGATGGGGATGGCAATTCCCAGCGCGCACGGACATGCTATCACCGTAACCGTGACGGATCGTATCAGGGCTGCTTCCAATGTGAAACCGGAAAACAGGCAGACCAGACCGGTTGCAACCGTAAGCATCAGGACCATCGGTACGAAAACGCGCAACATACGATCGGTTTTTCCTTCCAGAGGGAGCTTTTGCTCCAGCGCCTTTTCCATAATCGAGATCATTTGTCCCAGCGTCGAGTCTTCTCCAACGCCGTCCGCCCGGACCTTGTAAACGCCTCGCATAACCCGGGTACCGCTTCGGATGCGGTTTCCGGCTGTTTTTTGAATGGGCCGGGCTTCTCCGCTAAGGGAGGATTCATCCATTGATCCAGTACCCTCGACGATCAGTCCGTCGGCCGGAACCGTTTCGCCGGCTTCGATCATAAACAGATCCCCTTCCCGGAGAGCTTCGGCGGCGACATAACGGCCGCCGGGAGACTCCTTGCTGCAGCGTTTGACCTTGGTGGGCTTGAGGGAGAAGAAATTATCCAGGTCCGCCTGGATGGAATCCTTGGCTTTGCGCTCGATTGTTTTACCCAGCAGTGTCAGGGTAATCAGCATGGCGGCAGTGTCGAAATACAGATGAATGCTTCCGTGAAAAAGATTAAAAACACTGTAAAAATAGGCACAGAACGCACCAATGGTAATCAAGGATTCCATGCCGAAAGCGGCGGTGGCCAATCCGGCCCAGGCTTTGCGATAAATGGGCGGGCCGCCATAGAAAAGCACGATGCTGGCCATAAAAAAAATGGGCCAGGAGAGCTTATAGACGGCATCGGGGGTAAGCTGCGTTAAAAAGCCGGAGTAAAGCGCAAAAGAGAGCATCATGATATTGGCGGTAAGAAATATCGAAAGGGCAAAACGGATAAACTCTTTGCGTTTGACGGTTGCTTCGAATTCTTCGCCGGGTATAACGGCCCGGTACCCGAGTCGGTTGACGGCAGCGATGACTTGATCCGGTGACGAATGCACGGGATTGAATTCACAGCGCAGTCTGTCTGTGGAAAAGTTGCAGGAGACAGCCGTGATTCCGGGCAGTTTTATTAGAATTTCTTCCAGAACCCAGGCACACGCCAGGCACCACATCCCCGTGACCTTCAGGTTGAGGGTCAGCATCTGTTCGACCGGTATTGCGCCGGCGGCGGCGGGAGTTTTGCCTGACGGCCTTGAGGCGTCATCACAGGTTCGCTGCAAAGGATCTTGGGCAAAACCCGGTATAAGGCCCATGTCCTGGCATTTTTTAAAAAGTTCGGTCTTTTTAAATTGCCCGGGATCGACGGAATCGGAAGCTTCCCAGAGCATGTGAAAGACCTGTTTGCAACCGATGCAGCAAAACCAATATGTTTTTTCCGCTAAAACTAACTTAAATGCATCATCATGAACAGACAGACCACACAGGTCACAAGAATCAAGAACGGTACGCATGCTAACCCGGGTTTTTGAGGGGCAATGATTTCACAAAGGCGATGATTCGCCAGCGGTCGGAAACTTCGATGGTTGTCGCCAGAGGAGGTTGCCGGCCGCCGGGAATACCGTAACTGATGGATTTGAACAAGACGCCTTCCGGCAGCACTTGAATCTTTTGGTCTCTTAAGTTTGTAGGAAGGGGATGAAAGCTCTGGCCGACGGTTCCGTTGCCGTCAAAGTATTTTCCATGACATTGGGCACAATAAACAAAATACAAAGATTTTCCCGCAGCAATGACTTCAGGATCGCTGCTTTTAAAAGGCGATATTAAATCCTCTCCTCTTTTAGCCCTGAAAACAGCTTCACCACCATCATAAGGAACCACGCCCGGCGGCATAATCAGGAGTTTTTCTTCGTGGGGCCGCACCGCAGGGGTTTCCCACATACGGCCGACCGTAAGGTGTTTGTCATAAAACGTCAGGACCGCATAACCCGTAACGGCCAGGACCGACGCCAGTAAAACCAGGATTGCAATGCGCTTCATTTACTCCCCTTTGGCCCCTTTGACATGTTGGGGATAGGGCGCCACTTGATAAACGGCATAGGGGGATTCAGCGGGAACATCTTTGATGGTGCGATAGTCCCAGGTCGGTTGTCCCAGATCCCCCACGACAAAAAACGAGAAAAAGCCCTTTCCAAATATCCACAGCAAAAGTAGAAAAATAATTATCCAAAAGACAAAAGAGGATTCTTTATGTGTTGATTGTCCCATTTTAAATTTTTACTCCCCCAAGGCCATGCCCAAGAATATAGAAGAACGTCCAGACAATCGCTCCGGCAATAATCAGAATCATGGACAAAGGAAAGGGTGCGTTTCTGTCTTCGATATCTTCAGGAAAGCGGTAAATGATTCTCTTTTTTCTCTCTTCCGCATCTTGGCTGCGAAGATGACTGCAGGCCAGCGCCAACCCGAATATCACGATAAAAATCAGGGTTGGAAACAGATATCCCATGATGTGTTGAAAATTTAGCAGGTTAAAGTGTCGCATATCACTTCCTTTTAAAATCGACCGCCCTTTAACAGTGCCAAAAGCAGCACTGCGGCGCTGACGGCCAATCCGGCAAACGCCAGGAACATAAGGGCATAGGGTTCATAACGGCTGAATTTTTTAGCCATTACCACCGGCGGTTCATCCACATCCGTTTCATCCTTTAAGGGAAGATATCTGGCCCGCTGCTGATCTTTGAACTGGCCGTTGTTCAAGGCCCAGATAAACACCACCAGACTGATGACCAGGCCGGCGACCATGTAGCTGATGAAATAGGGATAATACATGTTTCGAGTTCCGTGTTTCGAGTTCTGCGTTGCGAGTTGCGAGTTCCGCGTCGCGGGTTAAAAAAATCAGCAACCCGTAACCCGCAACTCGTTAAGGTTCATACGACGCATCGATGCCCCTCGGATCAGTATTGGCATCGGTCTGGTTGATAAAGTAAACCGCTACATAGTTGCCCACATCCCAGATCTTTTCCGACTCCAGCTCCCGCTTGAAATAGGGCATGGCCGTTCCGGTAATGCCGTTCATAATCTGATAATACAGGATGCCGCCGGAAATGCCCCGGTCTTTAACAATGGTAAAATTCAGCGGCGGCGGATACAGATACGGCTGGACCGGGCCCATGCCGTCGCCGATAGGGCCGTGGCACCCGCTACAAAAATCCTGATAAATTTTATGTCCTCTGGCCAGGCCGGCTGCGGTTGTCGGATACGGGTTGGGAAGGTTGCGCCAACTTTCCGGCACATTTTCATGAATCCATTTTACGTTGGCCTCCGGGCCGGCTTCATAGGCTTGAATCGACTTTTCTTTCCAATGTTGCTGCCGTTGCATGCGTTTGTCGGCATTTTTCAGCCCCAGACTCTGAACATACGTTGTCAACCGGTTTAAATTTTCAGCGTTCAAAAAAGCAAAGGCCGGCATAATCGAGAGGGGGCGCGTGTACCGGGGGTTAATGAAATGGGCGATCTGCCAGTCGTCGGGATGCTCGCCGCCTTCCTGGGAAAGATCCGGACCTGTTCGGGCCGAACCCAGCAGGATGGGGTGATCGGCCAGGTAATCTCCGGCCTGGGCAATGCGTTCGGCGCCCAGCCCCCAGTCGATTATACGGATGGATTGGCTGTGGCAGTATACGCAACCGTTGGCGATGTATAAGGTTCGGCCTGCGGCTTCCGCCGGAGAACGCCGGCGAAAGATTTCCGAAGGTGTTGTTTTGTTCGTATCGGCGTATGGCAGGATGATCATTACAAACACCACGGCTGCAAGGACCAAAAGGCTTCCGATGACGACCTCTTTGGGTGTCATTTTCATGACTGTTCTCCGTGGTTGAACCACAATGATCGGATAATGTTGTAAAGACCGATGAGCGCCGAGCAAAAAATCATCAATCCCAGCGACGCTCTGGTAACGTAGTAAACATGGATCTGGGGCAGTACGCGGTAGACGGCTTCACCATTGAGCCAGGCGTTGCCCTGAATCAGGCCGGCGATGGTCAGCACGACCGTAAACCCCACCACACCGATCAGGATCAACCAGTATTGAAAATCAGCTAAAAATCGGCTGTGGAGCGGTCTGCCGGTCATGCGGGGCAGGACATAATAAATTCCCCCCAGTGCGATCATACCCGCAAACCCCAAAACACCGACATGGGCATGCCCCACAACCCAATTGTTGAAATGGGTAACCCGCTGCACGTCCGGCAGAGCCATCATGGAGCCCTGAATGCTCACAAAAAAATACATGATGGTGCCGGTGAAGACAAACTTGGCCCCGATGTCGGCATGAATCTCTCCTTGTTTGCCCTTGGCCGTGTACCAGATATTAATGAGAAACGCCATCACCGGAATGACCATGGCGACGCTGTCCACAATGGCAACGACCTTGAGCCAGGTCGGCACCGGAACTTGAAGAAGATGGTGGGTTCCGATGTGTGTATACACCACCAGCAGAGACCAGAATCCGAACAAGGAGAGCGTGTGGCTGTATAGAGGGGCGCGGCAGGCCTTGGGGATAACATAATAGGCCACGGCGGCCGACAACGGCGTCAAAAGCAGACCGAAGACATTGTGGCCGTAAAACCAGAGGATAATGGCATCCGGGATACCCACCAGGGCGCCGCTGCTTGGCTTCCAGATAATATTTCCGAGTGCGTAAGTGACCGCGGTTAAGATGAGGCCGGCGCATACGTACCAGATGGAAACGTACAGAATCGGTTCCCGGCGCTGTTTCACCGTCATCAAGATATTAAATATGACCAGACCAAACACAAAGACCACCATCATGTCTACGGGCCATATCAGCTCGGCATATTCCCGGCCCTGGGTTTTTCCCGCGGCCAGGCTTACAACCCCGGCGGCCAGCATAACATTCCAGGTAAAGACGGTAATTTTCCCTAATTTTTCGCTGTACAGCTCGGTTCTCAGCAATTTCGGGACAAAATAAAATGCCGCTGAAAGCAGACCGGGAGTGACAAAGCCGAACAGCACCAGGTTGACATGGATGGGCCGAATCCTTCCAAAGACCAGCCATTCGATATTTTCCAGCAGGTCCGGCGCCATAAGTTCCGTAGCACCAAGAAGCCCCATGAAGGTGGCGATAACCATCCAGAAGGCCGAGGTGATGCAAAAGCCCTTGGCGGTTGCGAAGTTTTGAGTTATCGCTTGTGATTCGCTGGTCAATTCCCTCTCCTTAATAAGTCCGCTTTTTAAATACTGGAAAACCGATAACCATTAACGATTAACGCATAACGCCGAATCGATTTTTGACTCGATTCGTTTAATTGTGGCATGCCAGCCAGCACCCCACGTTCACCTTTTTTTCTTTATGACATGCGATGCAAAACCCCATCTCGAATCGTTTGCCTAAAAGACGGTCTATGGTCTCAACCTGTCCGTGACATTCCTTGCACTGGATCTGTTTTTTAATGTGCCGCTGGTGGTTGAAAAGAACGTGCTCCGGGAGAATAAAAACTTTTTTCCACGGCGTAGGGGTCCGGGTATTAAAATACTCGTGCTCCTTTTGAATCCAGGGATGATTGGCGATAATATACTTGTGGCAATACAGGCATTTCTCCACCGGCGGCAGCCCGGGATGAATCGAGCGGCCGACATAGGGGTGGCAGAACTGGCACTGTATGGCCTTAACACCGGCATGGACCCTGTGGCTGAAAGGGATCGGCTGCTCCGGACCGATCCTGGTTGCCGGCGACATGTAAAAAAAGTAGCAAAATCCCAGAACCAGAAGGAGAATGAGTCCGGTCCAAAGCAGCGGGACCTTATTTTCTGCCAACGAAGATACGGTTTCACCAAGGGAAGTGACAAACACCATGGGTTTGCCGCCGGTGCCGATAATCACGGTCAGCAGCAGAATCGTTGCCAGTGCGACGGAGGTGATCAATATTTCCATCAGATCACTTCCCCTTCCTTTACCCTCAAAAGTTCGGGGAACAGGCTCAGGAAAAATAGTACAGCCATTGCCATTAAAGCCAAAAAACCGACAAACATCAAACCGTCGGCAATACCCAGAGGAAGCGAAGAGACCTGGTGATTTAACGACGGTCCCAGAAGCAAAAGATGTTCCAGCCAGATGCCCATGATAACTATCGCGCAAAGTACACTCATAAACAGGGGCTTTGTTTTGACCTTCATATTTAAAAGGATGAGAAACGGAATAATAAAACAGATGATAAAGACAAACCAGGCCAGATAAGTCCAGGGAACCGCCATTGTGCGCTCAATGACGTAGGCGGTTTCTTCCGGAATATTGCCGTACCAGATGACAATAAGCTGGACATAGAAAAAGTCGGCCCAGACCAGACAGAAAGCAAAAAAAAGTTTGCCGATATCATGGAACTGCGACGGTTTCAAGGTAAATTCGATTTTCGGATACAGATGCAGTATTGATGCCAGGATAATCAGGCCCCCCAGACCGACGTAAAATGCTTTGACAAACGTGTAGGCTCCGAACAGGGTGGAATACCAGTGGGGGTCCATGCTCATAATGAGATCGTAACCGACCAGCGACAAAATCAGCGCATAGGCTAATATGTAAAGAATACCGAAAACCGTCATCCGGTGGTTGCACTTTTCGGTATCAAGGATGCTGCGATCCCACCATTTGTATAAAAGCTTGCGGATTTTTCCTTGAGATATGGAACGATCCAGCTTGCGCCACAAGGCATGATAAAGATACGCAAACCCCAAGCCATAAAGGATAAAAAGTCCGATAAAATCTCTGGAAAATAGAAACGGTATGTTCAACCAGATTTCTTTACCGTGCAAATCCTGATGCAGCCATGGAAAGAGGTGCTCTGTGCCCAGAAAGAGCAGCAAAAACAGGACGAAAGAAACCGGGAAAAAAGCCGTAAACGATTCGGCCAGGTTCGATAACGGTGCGCTCCAGCGTGCATTTACAATATGCATAATGGCAGAGAAGAGCAGTCCGCCCTGTGCGATGGCCGACCACAGCAAAAAATTGATCAGATACGCCTGCCAGGCCCGTTCAGGATGCCGGCCCGTAAGCACGAAGATAAAGGTGCCCAAGCCGATGACGACCAGAGCAAGGCAAATGACTACCAATTGCTTTTTATGCCGGCCGGTGCTGCTGCTGTCATTGGGTTTCATATCAAATTGCTAATGTTTACAGTTTTTACAGTATTAATTCGTCAAACATCCTCATTTCAAAAAACCCTTATTTCGCCGCCTTTGGTTTTAAAAAACGTTACAAGTCCTTCCAGGTCGGAGGCCTGGCAGGAGGCCAATATCCCGAAATGCTCGCCGGAACAGCGGGGATCATATTGCTCAAGCCCCTTGAATCCGGGCAGCTGCATCTGGTGAATGAGGCCCGCGACATTACCGAAAATGGCAAACAAGACGGTAAACTCGAATCCCACGATAAAAAACGGTACCAGGGCAATGATCGGCTTGCCGCTGACGATAAGGCTCCATTGGACGGCGGTATATGCCGCCAAGATAAAGCCGGCAAAAAAGCCGGTGATGCCGCCCGCCAGGGTATACCAGCCGATCATGCTCGGTTTTAAGTTTAGCGCATCGGATATTTTGTGGCTGGGAATCGGACTGTGTACGCGACGCAACTGCCAGGGTGAATCCGCAAGGGCTTCAACAACGGATACCGCCTGGTTCTCATCCGTAAACAGACCCATTACGGAAACTTCAGTTGCCATGGTTTGCTCCTTGGTCGAGGGCTTCCTTCATCTCTGTCATGGACACCGACGGCAGGTGTTTGACAAAAAGCAAAAACAGAAAAAAGAAAATGCAAAACGCTCCCATCATTATACCGAATTCAATGATCGTCGGTGAATACAGCCCCCAGGCATGGGGAATAAAATCACGGCTGACGCTGCTGATGATGATAACAAAACGCTCATACCACATGCCGATATTGACACATATGGCAATGCCCAGCAGCCAGGGGATCGAAGTGCGGATGCGCCTGAAAAAATAGAGCAGCGGAATCATGGTGTTGCAGGTAACCATGATCCAGAAACCAAGAGCATAGTCGCCCGTGGGACGATACCGGAAGATGGCTATTTCCAACGGATTCCGGCTGTACCAGGCCATGAAAAATTCCGTGCCGTAGGCAAATCCGACAATCAGGCCGGTGAAGATAATGGTTTTGGCAACGCTCTCCAGCACGGCGATAGTGATAATTTTTTCATAGTGAAAAAGCTTGCGAAGGGGAATCATCAGCGTCAGCACCATGGCCAGGCCCGAATGAATAGCGCCGGCTACAAAATAGGGTGCAAAAATGGTCGTGTGCCAGCCGGGCACAACCGCCAGCGCAAAATCCCACGACACCACGCTGTGCACCGAGATCACCAGGGGTGTGGCCAGGGCGGCGAAAAACAGATACCCGCGCGCGTAATGGCGCCACTGTTCGTGCGCGCCGGTCCAGCCCAAAGATAATATCGTAAAGATTTTCTTGCGCAGTCCTGTGGCACGATCCCGCACAACGGCAAAGTCCGGCAACATCCCGGTGTACCAGAACAGGGAGCTTACCGTCAGATAGGTGCTGATGGCCACCACGTCGAACATGAGGGGCGATTGGAAATTCGGCCACAGGTTGCGCTGATTGGGGATGGGAAGCATATAAAAGACCACCCAGACGCGGCCCAGGTGGATGAACGGAAACAGGCCGGCAATGCAGACCGCAAAGACGGTCATGGTTTCGGCGGCCCTGGCAATCGGGTTGCGCCAGCCGGCCCTGAGCAGATGCAAAATGGCGGAGATGAGCGTTCCCGAGTGTGCAATACCCACCCAGAAGACAAAGTTGATCAGATAGGTTCCCCAGGCCACGGGATTGTTCATTCCGGCCACGCCGACGCCCACAAATACCTGATACCCCCAGCAGGCCGCACCGATCAAAATCCCCAAAAACAGTATGGCAATGATCAGCCAGTAGTTCCGGGACGGAGGCTCCAGCGTGTCCAGTACGGTCTGGTCTATTTTAGCAAACGTCAATTCGTTCATTTTTTATATTTCCCGGACCACTTTTTTCAGGTAAATGACAGCCGGTTTGGTGTTCAGATATCCCATCACCTGATACCTGCGGGGATCCTCGACCAGTCGTCTGGCCCGGCTGGTTTTGTCCATGAGATTGCCGAAAGTGAAGACTCCGGTAGGGCACGTTTGCACGCAGGCCGGCACCACCTCCCCGTCTTTGATCATGCGCTTTTCGTTTTTGGCAATGCCGTGAGCCCGTTTGATGCGCTGGACGCAAAACGAACATTTTTCCATGACGCCTTTGCTGCGAACCGTAACATCCGGGTTCAACTGCAGATGAAGCGGCGCGGGCCACTGCGAGTCGAACCAGTTGAAGCGCCGTACCTTATAAGGGCAGTTTTGAGAGCAGAAGCGGGTTCCTATGCAGCGGTTGTAAATCTGATTGTTAAGCCCCTCCTTGGAATGATGCGGCGCGTACACCGGGCATACCGACTCACACGGTGCATTGTCACAGTGCTGGCACAGCATGGGGAGAAACATGATTTTTTCCATATGCACAGGATCATGATAACGCTGTACATCCAACCACGCCATTTCACGGCCTTCGATTATCCGGTCTGTTCCTACCACACCAAGATTGTTTTCGGCATAACAGGCCGCCGCACAAGCAGCACATCCGATGCATTTATCTAAGTCCACGATCATTCCCCAGCGATAGGTATCATGATCATGGGGCGGATAGAAATCCCGTTTGGAATCGTAACCTTCCGGCAGGGGCAAGGTGAACGGAAAGTCATGCATGGTCAAACCGTGTTTCTCATGAGGTTTCCCATGTTTCAGTGCATCCAGCGAGACGGAAAGGGCAATTTTGCGGCCGTGTTGGATGCGGCTGCCGTCGGTGTGCGCCATTGCCATGGATAAACCGGTGTTGTGGATGGAAACCGGATGTACCAAAAACCGTGGTCCGCCGCATAACGGTTCGGGCGTGGGCGAAAGCAGCTGAAGCGGATTTAGGCCCACGTTTTCGGCATAACGGCCATAGGAACCATGCCCCTGTCCAATGCTCATGACGACAACATTGGGATGCAGGCCTTCGTACTCATAAACCGGTGCCTCAACCGAACCCCATTTCGAGCGTATGTTCGCAACATCGCCGTGGTTGAGTTTATGGCTCGCCAGAGTTTTCGGATGCATGAGCAGGGGGGTCTGCCAGGCAATCTTTGTCAAAGGATCCGGGATCTCACACAACCAGGGCAGGTTGGCGCCCCGGCCGTCAAAGAAGCGTATGGAGGGTGCTGCCGTGAACACCAGCTCCTTGTCAAGAGGTTTCGATATCGAATGCAACAGGTCGGCGGCGCTATCCGGCACAGCCCAATCCGGTCGATTGGTTGAAGCGGGGCTGAATGTTCCGCCCTGCCGGATGATTTGAACCCATCCGTTTTCGTCGTCGATAATACCCTTGCGCGTAAAATGCGAGAAAAGGTAGGTTTTAAAGTTGTTTTTAGACAGGTCATTTCCAAAGGCGGACTCGAGGAAAACGTCACCGATATTCGGCGTTGCGTTCAATAGCCCCATGGCCGGCTGCAAGGTGGAACCGATGCCCAGTTTACCCTCATATTCATCCCAGGTCTCCAGCGGCAGGCCCATCGGAAAGATGAGGTCTGCAAGCCGGGCGGTTTCGTCCATGAAATTACTGAAGCTGACCACAAAAACGGAATCGTTTTGAAGAGCCTCTTTAAGCCCGCTTGCGGGTGGAAAGGCAAAGACCGGATTGGAATTGTTGATCAGCAAAAGGTCTACGGAATTTTTCTTAAGTGCTTGGAAAAAATTGAGTACTTGGGATCTACTTGCCGCGGTCTCCACCCGGTGACGGTTCACAAAGTCCAAGAGCGTTAAATCCGGATCGAGGATAAGGTTCAAAAGATTTGCAGCAATATTGGTCTGAAGCGCGTTGGTGCCCGCAGAACCGGATCCGGAGCCTAAAATCAGGGGTTTGCTGGAATCCATCAGTCGGTACACCAGGGTTTTGTAATGTTCGGTACGTATCCCTGAAAGTCCGGCAATCCTGGTGCTGGTGTAGGCCGCAACGGCCCGCGCCAGGGACGAACGGACCGGCTCCGGCAGGCGCTGTCCTTTACCATTCTGCAGGGCTTCTTTGATCAGGCCGAGAAGAATGGCGGTTTCACCCCCGGGATGGCAAGACATCCAGAGATCGGCATTGGCACCGGTTAAAGACTGGTAAGGGCTTACATGGAAAAACAGATTCTTTTGGCTGCTTTGCAGTGCATGCATCACCTTGAACTTGCGTGCATATTCCACCGGCGAAAGCCAGGTTTCCAAAAAGTCGGCACCGCAAGAAATAAGCAGATCGGCGTTTTCCATGTTGTAGGAAACCAAGCCCTCCAGTCCGAAAACCTCTTTGTTGGCACGCTTAAGGGCTTCATAGGCATAAGGTTCAAACACAAAAGGACCGGCTGATTGCCACTTATGCAAAGATTCGCTGAACAGACTCAGGAGGCTTTCCCCCACGGCTTCCGTCAGCATTCGGACCCGATTCGGCCCCTTTATGGATGCCGCCGAAGTTTTTTCTTTTAGCAGCTCGGTCGCCTTTGAAAAGGAGAGTGGTCGCCAACCATCCTTATCTTTGAGCAACGGAGCCTTGATCCTGTCCGGGTGGTAGATTCTCTGCAGGGCGGATTGTCCTCTTAGGCAAAGCTTCCCCTTATTGATGGGGTGCAGAGGGTTCCCTTCGATTTTGATAACCCGGCCTTCCCTGTTTTTAGCGAGAATACCGCATCCTGCGGGGCATTCCCGGCAGGTGGAGGCATACCAGGCGGCTTTGCCGGTTACCATGTCATCGGGGGCCTGTACCAGGGAAAAGAGCGTCTTTTCGGTTTCAGAAGTACAGCCCGCAGCAATGGAAAGACTCCCCGTGCCGGCTATTTTAAGGAAGGTTCGTCGATCCATCTAAAACAGGTTCTCCCAGAATGTCACAACACTGATGATCAATGATGAAAAATGTATAAGATCTTAAAATAAAAAAAATCTTAAAACCGGGCTGTATGGTGTTTCTTGAGGTGCTTGAATTATATCGACAGGAACACTTTATTGTCAAGAGGGGAAATAGATCCCCTTGGG
>JAQBHK010000549.1:0-14403 GCA_032127815.1 Desulfobacterales bacterium | reverse complement strand
CGTTGTCCCACTCCAGGTTCAAGGTCTTGGTGAGACCGCTCAACCCGCCGGAAACCAGACCGAATCCCTCGCCTGAAATCCCTAATTTCCCATCAAGTCTGCAGGCGGTCATAAAAAACCTGCGGCCGGCGGCAGGACCATCTGTCAAATGCTTTTTAAGGTGTTTGGCTGCCAGAAAAACCGAAAGGAGAATATCTTTCTCCTTTTCAGGAAAAATAACCGATTCCCTTGATTTTTTTAAAACCAAAGGATTAAGATGGATAAATCCTGCGATGTTTGCGAACCGTTGCAATATATGGGCGATAACCGATTCAAGACTTTCCTCGCTCATATCTTCTAAGATTACCCGCGCGATACCCTCTGGAAGTTTCGGCCGCTGTTTAACAATTGCTTCAGGATAGCTGACAACCACAACATTGAAGCCTCTTTTTACCAACGCTTCAGCAAGCGAAGACGTCACCTGGGTGCCATCATCCGTGATCAGGCACACCTCGTCTTTACGAACATTAAATTCCAGAACATCCGGCGCCGGCAATTTTTTTATAACTGCAATGCTTCGCTTGGCGCCACTGGTCACCACTTGCGCTTCGGCCTTCTTCTCTTGAGCAGGTGTTGCGAACCCTAAATCTCCGGCGGCCGCCATGCGTTCTGCCACCTCTCCTAAGGTTTTCAGCCCGGCCAACTCATCGCCGGGTACTTCCGGAAGCTGCGGGAAGCGTTCCTGGACACCGGCAAGAATTTCAACCCGTTTGATGGAGTCGATTCCCAGATCCGCTTCCATGTCCATGTCAAGCTCCAGCATCTCTGAAGGATAACCGGTCTTTTCCGAGACGACCTCAAGCATAACTTTGGTGAGTTTGTGTATACACGGCATGTCGCTTTTGGTTTCAGTATTACAGGGCGTTGCCGGTATCTCTGCCGCCGGCTGTGCCAGCATGCGATATTTGTCTATGACGTCTCCTAATGTCTTAAGCTCGGCCAATTCTTCAGGATTTGCCTCGGGCAGGTCTGGAAATTGTTCTGTGAATCCGGCAAGAATTTCAACCCGCTTGATGGAGTCGATCCCCAGATCCGCTTCCATGTCCATGTCGAGTTCCAGCATTTCGGAAGGATAACCGGTCTTTTCCGAAACGACCTCAAGCATAACGGTTTTTAAGGTTTCGATATTTGCCGAGGGCGCAGTGGATTCCGCACAAGGCGACGGCGGTGCCGGTGCGGCCATATTCTTTTCAACAAGGGACGGGGCTGCCTCGATCTTTGCAGGCATCACAGTGGTTGACGCAGGCGCGGCATCGTCTGTTTCCCGGATCTTTTTAATGCTTTCCGAAGCAAAAATCGGTGCTGCAACCGGCTTTTTTTCAACCTCATGGGGCCAACCGGCAAAAGGTTCTCCGGTTACTTTCTGCTTTATAAGCCCGAGGGCTTCGCGTGCACATATTGTCTGGTTGTTCAGATACTGCCCATGAACCTTTAAAGTTTCTCCCTGATGGGTATGAAACATCTCCATGCTGCGTTCAATACCTTCGGGAAACTTTAAGCCGGGCTGTTCCCTGAGTAAGTCATGCTGCTGCCTCATAAGATCATAAAACAATCCTGTGTAGTCCTTGGTGCCCGAAAGATACTGGGAATGAACCTTGAGGGTTTCGTCCTGATGTTTGAAAAACTGTTCAATATTCTTTGCGATGCTGTCAATGGAACCGGAACCGGTTCCAGATGCCATGGGCACCCGTGATCTTTTTTTCATAACTGATTCGCCGTTTTCAAAAGGGGTGGGTTGACGGGTTAAGGGAGCATGCGGCGCTCCTTTGTGATCTGCCGCTTTGTGTGCGGATTCCGACCGGTTTTCTACCGGTGCCGGTATCGTTTTGGTAACAACTTCAGGTTCAGCCTGCCTGACCTTGAAACCGTCGTTCAATGAATCTTCAAAGGCCTTTCTGGTTTTTTCACTCACATAGTTGCTTCCGTTTAAAGTGATGTTCAAAAGGCCGGGTTTTTTGTCCGGTGGTGGTGCCATCCTTTTCCGGCAGGGATCAATCTCTGAAATATCAAGCCCTGCGACGCACATCTTTACCGCCGCCCGGCGAAGCTCGATGTCGCTGCAGCCTTTGCCGGTATTCAGGGCGATGGCGATATGGGGCCGGTTTGAAAGGATATCGCCCACAAGTCTGGTCAGCACGTTTTTCGGTCCGAATTCGATAAAAATCCTGCCGCCGGCCTGATATATATTTTCTATTTCATCCTTGAACAGCACCGGGCTGAGAATATGATTTTCAAGGATTCCTTTTATTTTTTCAGGATCTTTAGGATAAGGACCACCGGTGGAGTTTGAAAAAACTGCAATTTCAGGCCGGTTGAATCTTATCGATTCCAGTGCCTTGGCAAACGGTTTGCGCGCATGTTCAACCAAGGGGGTATGAAAGGCTGCTGAAACCTGCAAGGGGATCACAGAATACCCGCAGTCTTTCAAATGGCTTTCGGCCGTTTTAATCTGCTTTTTGGGACCCGCCACAACCGCCTGCCGGCCTGAATTGAGATTGGCGATAACAATATCCGGAAAGGCCTGTATATCTTCTTCGAGGGTTTCAATATCTCCAATAACGGCCAGCATGGCACCGGAGTCAAAATCATCATCGCCGGGTGCCGCCATGGCCTTGCCCCGTTCTTTTGCAAGAAAATAGAAGTCTGCAGCGCTCAGCACGCCGGACACATACAACGCTGTCAACTCTCCGAAACTGTGACCGGCGGTATAGTCCGGTATAAATCCGGCATCTTTGAAAATAGTGTACATGCCGGCTGACAGCGCGCCGATGGCAGGTTGGGCAATCTCGGTTTTTTGCAGCGCTTGATTGCCCGCTGCTTTTTGTGTTTTACTAAATACCGGTATCGGAAACACCGTTTCCGTTAGAAGGGATCTGCCATCTGCAGCAAAGAGCCGGTCCATGCGAACAAAGCTGTCCATAACGGCCGGAAAATTAATCGCAAGTTGACTGCCCATGTTGATATACTGGGAACCCTGACCGGGGAATAAGGCCACCACCCTGCCATGGGTATTAAGACCTTGCGGCCGATAATAGAGACCTTCAGGTCTTTCCCAGGCTTCTTCAGATTGCGACTCAAGGCCTTTGACTGCCAGATCCGCCATGTTAACGGCTTGGGCAAGGGAGCCGCAGATAAACCCCAGCCGTGCATCGGACGCAGGTATGTTTGGTATTTTCTTTTGCGTAACAAGATTAAAAAAAGCCTGATCGTTATTGTCTGAAATCAGATCCTTGTGAAGCGTGCGGCATTTTTCTAAAAGCGCTTTGGGGGTTGAATCTGAAATAACCACCGAATGCAGGGTATTGTGCTTTCGAAGGCGGTCTTTATTCCGGGTGTACTCTTCCAGAACCGCATGAAAGTTGGTCCCTCCAAATCCAAAGGAGCTTACCGCCGCCCGGCGGGGATATCCGTTTGAAGAGGGAAACCACGGGCGTGTTTCAGAATTAATATAAAACGGGGAGTTTTCTATGTCCAGTTTCGGCAGCGGCTGTGTTACATTGATGGTGGCCGGCAGTATCCGGTGATAAAGGGCCAGGACCGCTTTGATAAGCCCTGCCGAACCTGCCGCCGCCTTTGTATGTCCGATCTGGGACTTTACGCTGCCAAGGGCGATGTACTGCTTTTTGTGATTATCCGATTCAAACACGGTTTTAAGCGCGGTAAACTCTGCAATATCTCCGGCGGCAGTTCCCGTCCCGTGGGCCTCCACCAGCCCTACGGTCTGCGGCAAGAAGCCGGTCTTTGCATAGGCCTGCTCCAGTGCCTTTACCTGTCCTTCAGGTCTGGGAGCATAAATACTTTTAAACCTTCCGTCACTGGAAGTACCGATCCCTTTGATCACGGCATATATTCTGTCCTGGTCGCGTTCGGCGTCCGCCAGGCGTTTGAGTGCTACCATTCCAATGCCTTCTCCGATAAGCATGCCCTTGGAATCGATGTCAAAAGGTCGGATGGTATCGTCCGGCGTAAAGGCCGGGGTTTTACTGAACGACAGGTACATAAAGGGAGAGTTGTCCGTGTCGATCCCGCCGGCGATCATGATTTCGCTGCGGTATTCCAGCAGATCGCTGATGGCCATTTTCATGGCGGTCAGCGAACTGGCACAGGCGGCATCCAGTACGCAGTTGGTTCCGCCCAGATTCAGCCGGTTTGCCACTCGGCCTGCAATCACATTGCCGAGCATTCCGGGAAAGGAATTTTCTTCCCAGCCGATGTATGCCTTTTTGATTTTCTCAACTATTTCGTCAGAATCCTCTTTTGAGATTCCTGAATTGGTTAAAACCCGTTTCCATATCGGATACTGAAGCCTTGTGGTGAGCGGCGTTATAAGCTTCTGCCCTCCTCCCACGCCTAAGGTGATGCCGATATTTTCACGGTTGTAACCGCTTTCTTCGCCATATCCGGCATCCTCGAGCACCTGCCGTGCCACCACCAGGGCCAACAACTGCGAAACGTCGGTAACTTCAAGAATGTTGGGAGGAAGGCCGAAATCCATGGGGTTGAAATCAACATCCGGGATAAACCCCCCGCGCTTGCTGTAGGTCTTGTCCGGTGCACTGGGATCGGGATCATAATAATCCTCAATCTTCCACCGTGATGCCGGCACGTCTTTGATGGTGTCAACCTCATTAATAATATTATCCCAATACGCCTCAATGTCTTTTGAATCCGGAAAAAGTCCTGCAATCCCGATAACCGCTATCGGGGTTTTTTGCCGGATCAAATCATATCGGGCAGTGTTATCGATCTTGTTTGAATTCATATCTGTCCTTTTAAAAGCAGACTCATTTTTATGCGGTTGACGGCTCAGATTTTCGACATAGTATATACCATGCATTTAAAATCACAAAAGTCTACTTTGTAGCAGTTTGGTGGTTTATTGTCAAAACCAGTTTGTTTTTTAAATCCACCGCTTAATTTTTAATCAAGCCATTTTATGCCCCGCAGAGTTTTTTTTGAATGAAAACTCAGACTCAACAGGAGTCATTTTTTCTAATATACCTGAACATACTGAGAAAGCAGGTTTTGGGCGCACTTATAATTTGTTTTGGATACCGCCTGTCCCGTTATCGGGGAGATTCGGATGTTGCCCGGACAGACTTTTCGGTTAGGTGCTATTTATCACTCCACCAGAAGTCGTTTTTTTCCAACGGATCATAGGTCTTCCACTTGCCGTTAACAAAAACTTCCGGCGATAATTTTGTTTCATCACGGCCGCAGCGCAACAAGCGGTCCATTGACATTACCCATCCCGCCAACATACCGTGTTTTTTAATGCTTTGCAGGCTGTATTCGGAGTCCGACGGATACATGGGGCATTCGCCGTACCGGACGGCAGAGAGATGATTCAACGGCCCCCGGTAGAATTGGACCATTAAAGACAGCGGGTCACCCCCCCCATCGGTTTTAGCCTGCATTGATTTCGAGTAGGTACACGATGCCATCAGGCTAAAAAGGATCAAAAGCAAGATCAATTTTGCAAGAGTCTTTTTCATATTCCAAATAGCTGACAAATTAAATACGTAAAACCTTCTTCCCGTTTTGTTTGCGCTCATTTAGGGTAACAGTTTTGGCAGACGACATCAAGTTACAATATTGTTGCGCGATGTTAGATAACGCCCTTTCTACACACCTTATCTGGTTGAAACAGCAATGCAAATCATGTATGATAAAAATACGTTAACTTGATTAGAAAGTGGGAGGTCTGCATGGCTTACAAAAAAAATCTCATTTATGGTTTTATATTTATCTGCGTGATCTGTTTTTTTGCCGTAAATGCCTATTCAAAAGTATTCAAAGTGCTGGTAGTCATGAGTTACGAGGAAACATATCCGTGGGTGGAAGAGATCAGAGAAGGTATAGAATCTTTACTGGCGGATTCAAGTCATATTAAATATTTTTATATGAATACCAAAACGGATTGGAAAGCCGGACCGCAAAGAGCTAAAGAGGCTTATGAACTGTACAAGACATTTAAACCTGACGGAGTGATTGCAGCAGATGATGATGCGCAATCCATGTTTGTGGTACCATATTTAAAAGAGATCGTCAAAACTCCCGTGATGTTTTGCGGGGTCAATGCCGAGGCAAATAAGTACGGCTATCCTGCTGCAAACGTATCCGGCGTTTTGGAGCGTGAACCCATGAAGGAATCTTTGTTATTTCTTCTTCAGCTTGTCCCGTCTGTTAAGACCTTTGGGTTCATTTCAAAAGGCAGCCCAACCGCAAAAGCCGTTGAAAAGCAGTTAGAGGACGAAAGGGATTTATACCCGATAAGTTTTATCGGCTCCCGGACAGCTGATACCATGGACGAAGCGCTGATAATGGTACGAGAGCTCAAAGAAAAATGTGACGCTTTGGTCTATATTACAATGGAAGGGTTGCATGACAAACGTGGAAAGCCACTTTCAGACAAAGAGATTATGCCTGCTTTAATTAAAGCTTTTGGGAAACCCGTTATTACCAATGCCGCGTATAGAGTGGAATATGGGGCTTTGAGTGCTGTAGTTAAAGCGGGCCAGGAACATGGAAGATTATCTGCCGCGCAACTTTTAAAAGCAATGCGCGGAACCCCTGTTGCCGAAATAACTATTACACAAAACCGGTTTGGCAGAAGGATTATTAACGTTGATACCATGCAGAATCTGGGCATTAAACCAAAGCCCTCGTTAATCCGTAGCGCCGAGCTGGTAAGAACCGAAAAATAAGACGCCGCGATCTCCAATTATAAAATGGCAACACGCCTGCGCACCTTAATTGCACAACAATCAGGCTGGTTTGGTGCAACGAAACATCCTTTTAACAAAATCCTTACAATTGAACACAGGAGACGTCAATGATCCGATCACGACTACTTCCTAATAGCATTGTAACAAAGTTGATAATGATGAATGCTCTTATTTTTGTCGCGGTTGGGGGGGTTATCATCGTCAACCTTGCTCTGTCACATCAGACTAGAAATACGATAATTACCCTCGTTGACAAAGATGTGCCTCAGTTAATCCACAATCAAGTGCTAAGCAGAAATCTCAACCAGGTGACCGCTGATATTCATTTGCTGGTCAGTACGTTTACTTTGGAAAGGGATGTCTTGAGTTCGGAAGCCAAGCGCATATTACCAATTTTGCAGGACAGCATTTTGTCTGCTGGTAACACGCAGGAACTTAACAGGGCTCTGCGGCATTTTACACAGGCTGTTGAGAATGTGTTGAATCAGTGCGCGAAAATCGACGATTTGTCAAAGACTATAAAATCAATTGAAAACAAGCTTGTCGCTTTAACCGTCGAACTCGAAGCGACGTCAACGGAGGCCATTATCGCACGCAAGCTGGAAGGGAGAGATTATGAGCTATTTTCTTTTGAACAGGTAAGCGCGTTAATACCGGATTTTCGGAATATGCTTTTACGGGTATCAGGGCTGCTTTCAGATTCGGAGCGGGCGCATTTCAAAAGAGAAGAAACCAAAATAAACTACGAAGAACAAATACTGGCATTGCTAAGGGATCTTGAGTCAGGACTTGCCGCTGTAACAACTGGCGGTGAAAAGCTCGCTCCTTTTGGAAAAGCTCTGATCGGAAATGTTCATCAGTATAAAAACGAAATTGCCAGTCTCCACCAGACAATGAGAGAAATACAAGCAACGCTGGGGGTGCTATACAGTACGCAATCCGAAGTGATGGCCATAATAATGGCTATGGACAAGAGCATAACACTTACAATGGAACAGATGAGAAAAAAGGTTGTCGAACATTTTAGATCATCCGGCAATATAACGCTGGTTTTGTCTTTGCTGGTTGTTGCTGTATTGATTGGAGTTAGCGTCTATGGAGTAAAAATTGCTAAGCCCCTTCAAAGTCTGGCGGTTTCGGCGTCAGAAATTGCGGCCGGCAAGCTTGAAAGAAAAATTGAAATTAGCGGCGATGATGAGATAGGAGTTCTCGCGCGCAGTTTTATAAAAATGCGTGATGCCATCAAAGAAAAAATGGATGATTTCACCCAAAAAAACGAGGAGCTGCTTAGAGAAATATTGAAACACAAGCGGACCGCAGAAGCACTGCAAGAGAGCGAAGAAAAATACAGATTGTTAATAAAGAGTCTTCCCAGCATTGTATACCGGGGACACCCGGATTGGTCCGTTGAGTTTATCGATAACAAGGTTGAATTGTTAACGGGCTACGATGTTGGTGAATTTAACTCGCGTAAAGTAAAGTGGCTTAGTTTAATTGTTGAGGAAGATTTTGAAGCTGCAGGTAATAGTTTTAGTCAAGCACTAAAAACGGATCGATCATACGTCCGGGAGTACAGAATAAAATCCAAAACCGGGGAAATTCATTGGTTACAAGACAGAGGACATATCGTTTGCAATGAAAACGGTGATGTTGACTATATCAGCGGCGTTTTTTTTGATATCACGGAAACAAAAAAACTTGAAACGCAACTTCAACAATCTCAAAAAATGGAGTCAATCGGCACACTTGCGGGCGGCATTGCCCACGATTTCAATAATATCCTTGCCGCTGTCATCGGGTATACCGAAATAGCCCTAGACGATGTAAAAGAAAATAAAGCGCTGTATAATAATTTACAGCAAGTGCTTAAAGCCGGCGAACGCGCTAAAGACCTGGTTAAGCAAATCCTGACATTCAGCCGCCAGACCGACCAGGAGCTGCAACCGGTTCAAGTGCAAAAAATCGCAAGGGAAGCCCTCAAGCTCCTCAGGGCGACGTTGCCTACTACCATTGAAATCAAACATGATATCCAAAACGAATCAACCGTACTGGCTGATCCAACCCAGCTCCATCAAGTGTTAATGAATATCTGCACCAATGCAAGTCATGCCATGCAGGAAAAAGGCGGCATACTGGAAATCAGTATTAACAACGTTGAACTTAATTTAGGCTTTACGCTTAATTATCCAGATTTGAAACCCGGCCCCTATTTAAAAATGACCATAAAGGATACCGGCCATGGTATGCCTCCGGAGGTTCTGGAACGGATCTTTGATCCTTTTTATACAACCAAGGAAAAAGGCGAAGGGACCGGTATGGGGCTTTCGGTTGTTCATGGCATTGTCAAAAGCCATGGGGGTACGATCACTGTTTATAGCGAGCCGCACAAGGGTTCTACCTTTAACGTTTACCTCCCTGTTATTGGAAGGGATATATCGTCTGAAATCATAACGGAAAAACTACTACCCACCGGAACCGAGCGCATTCTTTTCGTTGATGACGAACAAGCAATTGTACATTCGGGAAGACTAATCCTTGAATCCTTGGGCTATGAGGTTGTTACAAAAACCAGCAGCATTGAAGCCTTGGAACTGTTTAAGCTACAAAAAGACAGATTTGAGCTTGTCATTACCGACATGACCATGCCCCGGATGACGGGTGAAAATTTGGCAAAAGAGCTTATGAATATAAGGCCGGATATCCCGGTGGTACTTTGTACCGGATTCAGCGCTAAGATAGATAAAACCAAAGCCATGTCTTTAGGCATTAGGGCTTTTATCTCAAAGCCGATCTTAAAACGCGAACTTGCTGAGATAATTCGGGCAATTCTTGACGGTTAAATTTCTATAAATTCGGAACTCAATTAGATCCGGAGCATCCTTGACCTGTGATCAATGAGGGTCGATTAAATGCTCAAACAAATCGAACGATTTTTGACTGTCCCATTCCCGGGATCCGAAAACCTTGCCGATGATTCCTCCTTCTTTGTCCAGAATAAAGGTGGTCGGAACGGCTCTTATCCCAAACTGCGATCCTATTTCCCCTTTTGAGTCCAGCAGAGCTGTGAAAGTCAGCTTATGCTTGTCGAAAAAGTCTTTCACCCGGGTTGCAGACTCCCGCAAATTAACGGCAACCATGGCAAAATCTTTATCTTTAAACCGCTGGTGTAATTTTTCCATCAAAGGCATCTCAATACGGCATTCGGGACACCATGTGGTCCAAAAATTAAGAAACACAATCTTACCTTTGAAATCAGCGAGAGTAACCTGCTTGTCGTAGATGTCCAAAAGACTGATTTCAACCGGCGGGGCGATACGGGGTATTCTGATGATATTCATATCGCGAAATAACCGGCCTGTTTTACCGTCAGAAGGTTCTGTTGCTTTGGCTAAAGCAGCTTCCGGCGTGAAGATTAAGCCCTCTAAAGCTATCAGGAACAGATTGGCAAGCAGTAATGCCATGATCAATATATGTTTTTTCCGATTAATCATCTCCTTTGGTTTCGGGGGCGTTTATCGTCTTTGATCGGCAGGATTGTATATTCATCCTTGCGAAGATCGATCACATCCCCACCGTCTCCATGGGATGATTTTCCCATATTTACTTTTGGATCCTGTCCGGAGTTACGGTTTCCATGGCCGCCACAGCAGCCCATGCCGCCTTTTCTGATAAACATTAGATACACAAACAGACCAACAAAAATGATTGAAATTAAGTTTTGCATGATTCTAATCTCCTTTTAGTGGCATTGAGGCGCTCTTCCGCCGGTGGCTTTGTTCAGTCGCTCCAGATAACGGCCCCACAAGCCTTTACGCTTAGGTGCCTTAAGCTTCAAGTATTTCTCGGAATTTTTCGTGAAAGCTTTGCGGCAGGCCTCGGCGCAGAAATAGTAAGTGCGCATCTGGTAAGTAAACATAAGATTTTTGTTGCCGGAAGCCACCTGCATCATACAGACCGGGTCGATAAAGATTTCGGGCGAACTATTCGTTTTTTTCATGGCAATACTTCCTATTTGGAGTTTTTGCTTTTAACTATAGTTATAGCAAATGTCATGCCACATTGTAGCAATAATGCTTAACCACATAATTTTACAGGTGATATTAGCTCCAATATTAAAAGCGGTGCACTTTTATTGCGGGAGGAAGTGAAAAAATGGATAAAAAGTAACCGGCTTTCGTTCTGAAAGGCTACTCAATTGGATAAAAAATATGCACCCAAGCCGGACGAACCGGAATCAAAGAGGGTATATGTAAAATTAGGTATTTGTCATTTAACAAGCTGATATTGGATACTGGATACTGGATACTGGATGCTGGATAAGACAATGAATTAAATGATTTTTATCAAAAAATTTGCGACTTCAGAATATGGTCAAGCTTAGTATCCGTCTATTCGACGATCTGCTCCGCTACTTTCCTCAGTAAAGTCGGCAAAAACAAAAATTCCATTGCGAAAGGTTGGGTTGCTGCAACTTTAAGGTTGATGAGCTCGAGAAAAGTCACGAATTCAACTCACCCTATAAGTCCGTTCCGCAATTGCGGCAAAACCCGTCATCTTTATCAATCGAGTCGCCGCAATTACGGCAAAATTTTGCGTGATGCTGTTTTTTGGCCTTTGCATCTTGAGTTATGGGCCGGTTGGACGCACCTCGGCGGGTGACAATCTGCCAAACAAAGAAAATTGTTAAAATTATACTACTCACAATAGCTGCTGCGATAATCCCGTTATGGCCTGAAGTAGTGTTTGATGTTGCGGGTATCCCCGGTTTTTGTGATCCTGTAGCGGATGGAGCCAAACTTGCAGCCGACAACTGCGCCGTGGTCATTGTGTAATTCACGCTCACTGCAAATGACTGTCCGGCCGGGACAGCTTGTACAGGAAAGGCATGATAGGTAAACCCGTCCTGACCTTTTGATACATCCATGGTCACAGGCTCAGTGGCAAGGGAACTTGCAGATATTGGTTGCTGTACCTTTACTTGAAAACTATTAACGGATAAGTCGGCTAACCAGGTGAAGGTAAAGGTGCGCCGGTTGTTATTGACGGCATAAGGAAGATAGTACTCTATCCTAAAACGCAAATCGGGGGTAGTGAACCTGAATCCGCCAGGGGCAGGGCCGGAAAGGATATCATCTTTCATGTTGCCGTCACTGCTGTCTATGCGAGCAACTGCATTCAACCGGGCTGTTTCCGGAACAGGAAAAATGACGGTTGCAGGTAACTTCGTGTCAGCGGATAGCGTACCGGTTAATAAGACCAGGACAGAGGCTCTATCATAATCAGGCCAGAGATCAACGACAAGCGTGTCGATAACCGTTACCTCGTCTTGGGTATGGCCGGCAGCCGGAAATATCATTGCAAGCAGAAATAGCAATAAATAGTATTTATGTTTCATTGTCTAAATCCTAACCCGGGTAAACCGGAAATAACAAATCACAAGCATCAAATTTCAAATAAATTCCAAACTACAAGCTCCAAATTTCAAATACTAAAGAACTAAGGGCTCGCTCAATCAAAATTTTAGCGCAAAGGCCGCCAGAACCTTTTATCAACAGCGACTCTCACCTGGGCAATGTCATTATTCTTTTGATAAAGCGAATCAGCGTATAACGCCTGGTCCTGGCAGATATCACAGTTAACAGCGTGTTGGTCGACAAAGCAGGTCAACAGGCTCTTATGCCCGAAGCTTTTTTTACAGTTGCAGTAACAGTAAAGGCTGTCGAGCAGTTCCGGATTTTCCCGGGCTATTTTATAGGTCCTGGCAGCCTTTCCGACAAACAGTGCCGGAGAGAGTGTCGGGCGCGTCTCACCACCCCTTAGTGCATCGATATTCGCTGCATACACATCCTTAATAGCCATGGGATAGTCCCGAGAGTTTTTGTCGTAAAAGTAACCGCCTATGAAAATCACTATGACCACTGCAATGATTAGCGGCAGACTTTTTGCAGATCGCGTCGACTTGGTATGTTTTGTTCTTGAAGCCTTTTTTGATCTTGATTTTGTACTATTCGGTTTTTTACTCATTGTAAACCTCCGTTGAAACGGTGTAAGCGTTCACAGGTTCAGAGTTCCCCGTTCATGATTGCCTTTCATAGGCGTTCGCACATTCGGGATTCAGAAGTTCAACGTCACTTTTTCTTTGTTAACCTTTGCTAATTACCCAATAACCTTGCACCTTTGAACGGTTGCAAAACGGTTAATGCATATGCCTTGGTGCCATTGGAAAATTGAGAAGATAAACATTTATAACTATCAAAACAAAAGAGACTAATATCATCGGCATTAAAGCCTTGAACGCCGTATTCGAATTGTCATAATTATTGATTGCCAACCGGTAACCGGAGTATAAAGAGAAAATATAGAAAACTATAAAAAGCGCCATCTGAATCCAGTATAAGACGGAAGGATCGATCAATGATTTTGCCGCGAGGGTCCAGTCCGGGGCTCCCGCAAAAAAAGGGGTGTATTTGTTTATCACTCTCCGGACGGCCGGGACTATTCCTCCGGATTCATTCAACAGATGGCCGGTATTGTGGGCCAGGTGCATGGAAAGCCCGATCGGTATGAACATATATCCAAAATTGATAAATGTCTGTTTAATACCCTTGTGGTTTTTTTTGCCGACAATCTTATTGGATAAGGCCGCCGCCAGTAAAATGATTCCGGGAATCAGAAACAGCGAAACGCCAAAATAGAGCACGGATTTTGTTACAACCTCTACGGTGTACTGATACGTTATCCCTAACTGCTGTGCAGGGAATAATTTCATCGCGGACTGCATCCAGCCCTCCCAGGGTGCCAGCATCTCGCCGGTTACAAAAATACTTACCCCCACAAGTGCAACCGCTAATGCGGCTTCATCCAGTGACCTTTTTCCGGTTGTCCAGGCATCTTTGAAAAAAGGCCTGAACTTCAGCGTGATATTATTCTTGGGGCAGGACTTGATGCATTCGCCGCAAAAGTTACATAAGTTGTTGCTGTCCATCGCCGGTATCATTTCAAACATTGGACATCCACACCCCCTTTTGTTGCCCGCATAGCAATCCTTGGTTTTGTGGTTTCTGCATATTTCAAAGTCTTTTGATCTCAATTCCACGGCGGAGAACATGGAATATATGCCGATCAGGCTCCCGATGGGGCATAGATACCTGCAAAAGGTCCTTCTTTGAAAAAAAATACCGATCACCACCGCAACAACGGTGATGCCGATCAAAAGTGATCCGGTAACCATGGGGCTGCGCACTACACCGATCTGAATATCGAGCCATGTCAGTCCGATAAACATAAAATTTGCCAGCCACATATTCTGGAGCTTTGGCGGAAAAAGACGGTGGGGTTCAAAAATTCGGGAGGTCCATTCTGATAATGCGCCCACAGGACACATAAAACACCACATCCTCCCAACCAGCGCAAAGGTAAAAATAATGCCGGCCCACCATATGATCCAGACAAGTATGGTGGAGATGTTTTTTCCGGAATCCTGAATATCTACAAATGCCAAAATTATAAGGATTGCAGTTAGGCCCAATAGAGGTGCTTGAAAAAAAGGCTGAAAGTATTTTGACTGCAAAAGCCTCTTGATCCAGGGAACATCCAGAAAGTTAAGTCCCTCTGAACCGACAGGTGCAATTTTTCT
>JAQBHK010000548.1:0-6865 GCA_032127815.1 Desulfobacterales bacterium | reverse complement strand
GATCTTATCCAGGCTGTTTGGTATAAAAGCTTGACCGCCGAATCCAGGATTAACACTCATTATCATCACAAAGTCAACATCATTAAGAACCCACTCTATCGCAGATAAGGGAGTAGAAGGATTCAAGACTACACCGGCACGCGGACCGATTTCTTTTATCATCTGCACGGTTCTGTGCAGGTGCACACAGACCTCAGCCTGTACGGAAATCAGACTGGCGCCTGCATCTGCAAAATCTTTAATGTAGCGTTCGGTATTTTCGATCATCAAATGGACGTCCAGGGGGAGTGCAGTCACACGCCGCGCAGCTTCAACTATCAGGGGGCCTATGGTAATATTGGGGACAAAGTGGCCGTCCATCACATCTATATGTATCCAGTCAGCTCCTGCAGCTTCTACAGCTCTGATTTCATCTCCAAGTTTTGAAAAATCCGCAGAAAGTATCGATGGTGCAATCAGTTTCATTATCTATCTCCTAACCCGGATAAACCGAAAAAAATATCAAGAAAGCACGAAAACACTAAAACACTAAAACACTAAAAAAATAGTAATAAAATTTCGTGTTTTTCCCTCGTCGGGTGCTTCGCGCGTGATTGATTTTAATTGTTTCCCACAAAATGCTCAATGTTTATTAAGTTCTCAGTAATCTCGGAGAAAAGGGCTTCAGGGTTTTAAAACCCGCAACCCGCAACGCTACCATGTGTCAAAAACTTCCGTTTTAATCAGTATGTTATCTCCATAAAGCATGACGGTTGCATTTACATTCTTTGGAACAAGCAACCAGATTTCTTCTCCCGGCTTCATTAAATCATTGAAGATATCGTGTGATAGGCCGAAGCTGTTTAAACGAACCCGGATATGTCTTTTCAAAAATCCATTTTCAAGCCGGTACCTGAACAGGTTGACCCCATATGAATCGGTAAAATGGGTTGGGCTTTTTTCACCTGATTTTTTGTTTATGACCAGACCGATTACGTTTCCTGCAAGCACGCGATGGCCGGCCGGAGGCTCCTGTCGAATAATGGTATTTTGAGGTTTATCTTTATCAAAAATCGAGCTTATATCTTCCAGCACCAGGTCACTTCTTTCAATCAAAGGAATGGCGTTATCCAAAGAAAGTCCTAATAGATCAGGCATCATATAGGCTTGGGAACGCATTCCCATGCTTACAAGAAGATTGATGCATCCGCCGCGTGTGATCACGGTTCCCGAGGGTGGATCCTGGGCAATGATTCCATCCGTTTTGATGCTTTTGTGATAGGTTCTCGATATTTCTCCCTGGCACAAACCGTTTTCTTCCAGGTTGATCCGCGATTGCCGCACTGAAAGCCCTCTTAGATTAGGAACCAAAATAGTTTTGGCTCCTTTTGACAGTATTATCCTGACGTCGCGCCCTTTTTTTATCTCCGCGCCCGGCTCCGGTTCCTGAAAAATGACGTGATTTTGGGGTATATCAGTGCTGTACTCGGATCCCTTAACTTTGGTATTTAAGCCCAGGTCAGTTAAGAATTCAAGAACGTAAACCACATTTTTACCAACCAGGTCCGGGACAACGACAATATCTTCACTTTTTATGATGAGCGTGAGAGCGAAGTAGGCACTTAGCCCAACCACCAGAACGAATGAAATAAATAAAGCAGCTATTTTTATTATGCGTCCGATCATTTTATTCGTTTTAGACGTGCCGCAAAAAAACCGTCCATGTTATTAATATGAGGAGATGTTTTAAGATATCCATTGTGATCGACAAGGGAACGCGTCCTAAATGTTAGGTCTGTCGGTCTGTTTTCTATAGCAAATTCTTGATGTTTATTCAAAAAGCCTTTTATCACCGCTTCATTTTCCTCGGGTTCCGTGCTGCAAACAGCATAAACCATAACACCGGAAGGTTTGACAAGGTTAGCCATATTATCCAGAAAACGTACCTGTCTTTCATGATAATACGCCAGATTCTGTTTTTCAATTATCCATTTAGCATCAGGATTCCTGCGCAAAACGCCCAAGCCTGAACAGGGTGCATCCAAAAGGATACGATCAAACATTCCGGAATGTTTTGGGATTAAGGGATTATTCAGGTCGAAAGCACGGGTAGTTGCAATCAAGATCCCAAGTCGATTCATCGCGAGCATCAGTTGTAGAAGTTTTTCTTCGTCATTGTCCAGGGCGATAAGTCTGCCGTTATTTTTCATCATTTGGGCAATATGGCCGGTTTTTCCTCCCAGACCGGCACAGGCGTCTAATACAGTTTCTCCAGGCTGCGGGTTTAAAAAAAAGGTGACAAGCTGGGCGGCCTCATCCTGAACCTGAAAAAATCCATCTTGAAAGGACTCCATTGCGGGTATAGCTGTTTGGGGGTTACTAAAAGAGATTCCGTCCGGTGAAAAAAGAGTTGGCGCTGTTTTTTCGGTATGGCCTTGCAGGGCTTCCATTAAAAATGTTCTGGTGGTTTTAAGCGTGTTGGTCCTTACTGTGATAGGCGGAATGGTGTTGACGGCATCACAGAGACGAGCGGTCTCTTCGAGGCCGAAGCGAGCCAGCCATCTTTTTATCAGCCATTGCGGAAATGACTTTTCGACTGCCAAGGCTGACACTGGATTTTTTGCAATATCAGGATATGGGACGTACTGATATTCCCTGGCGGCATTACGCAAAAGGCCGTTTACATACCTTACTATCCATAGAGGTGCGGTAGACTTGGCCATTTCCACCGATGTATTCACTGCCGCCGAGGCCGGAATGCGGTCTAAACATGCGATCTGGAAAAGCCCTAGTCGCAGGATGTTCAAAATTGCAGGATCGATGCGATCCGGGCGGGTTTTAGAAAAATGGCCGATTATCCAATCGAGTCGTCCTCGCCACCTCAGAACGCCGTATACAAGGGCGTAAAGTAATTTGCGATCCTTGCTTGAAAGAGGAGTTGCTTTGCCGAGTTCAGCATCCAAGACATTATCTAGAGTTTGCTGTTTTTTGTTCAGAGTATTAAGAATCAACAGCGCAGTTTTTCGAGCAACATCAGCCATTTAAAGATTGTATATTAAAAGGTTAGGTTAAGACATCCCCAGTAGCTATATTATAGCCCCGCAGAAAGTCTTTTGTTAAAAGACGTTTGCCTGCTGCTCCCTGAATTTCCAAAACTAAGAGGGCTCCTCTTCCAGTGGAAACGCGCAGTTCATCGGGAAAGCCCTTGATTACAGTGCCCGGGATCTCATCCATTTGCATAGGGATGGGTCTGGCCTTAAATATTTTAAGGCGTTTATCCATGTGGAAGGTAAATGCACCGGGCCAAGGGGTCATTCCGCGTATAAATGAATCAAGGGATTCGGCCGGCATTTGCCAGTTAAGATGGCCGTCTTGCTTTTTAAGCAAAGGTGCATAGGTCGCCCGGGCATGATCCTGCGGGGTATGATTTAAGCCTTTAGTTTCAATGGCTTTGATGGTTTGGATCAGAAGCTCGGCTCCCAGGTCTGCCAGACGGTCATGGAGACTGCCGGCAGTGTCATCAAGAGTGATTTCAGTTTTTGATGACAAAAGAATGTCGCCGGTATCCATACCTTCATCCATTAACATGGTGGTAACACCAGTCTCTTTCTCACCGTTTATAACAGCCCATTGAATCGGTGCCGAACCCCGATATTTCGGCAAAAGCGAAGCATGCACATTTATTGTCGCCAGCTTTGGTATTTTGAGAATATTCTTAGAGAGTATATGGCCAAATGCCACGACAATGATCATATCCGGTTTTTGTATTTTTATAAGATTTTCAAACTCACCGGTTTTGACGGACACAGGTTGAATAACGTCATAGCCTAATTTCAAAGCGGCGATTTTAACCGGCGGCGGAGTGATCTTACGCCCTCTTCCTTTGGGCCGGTCGGGCTGGGTTATTACCAGAGCTACGTCATTTTTGTTTTGATGCAGGGCTTTCAAGGCAGGTACGGCAAAGTCCGGGGTTCCCATAAAAATGATTTTAATACCGCTCTTCATGTTATCTTTAAACTTTTTTTAACACGCCTTTTATACAGCTGCCGCTTTAAGGAACTTATACGTTCAATAAACAGGGTTCCGTTTAAGTGGTCGATCTCATGTTGCAGTACCACTGCCAGCAGTCCTTCAGCTTCAATTCGCAGGGGTTTACCTTCGCGGTCGAGACCTTCGACCAGAATCTGAGAGGCCCGTGTTACATCGGCTCTGAAATCAGGAACACTGAGGCATCCTTCATCTTCTGAAATCATTGTTCCTTCACTGGAAACGATTTTTGGATTAATGAGCACCTGCAGTTCTCGTTTTTCATCTCTGGGGGCAACATCATAAACCAGCAGGCTTTTATCGTGGCCAACTTGTATGGCCGCAAGCCCGACACCGGGTGCCTCGTACATGGTGGCTGCCATGTTGTCAATCAAGCGCTGGATATTACTATCGATATTTTCAACCTGCTTTGTCGGCTTGCTCAGAAATATGTCCGGATATGTCTTAATTTCGAGTATGGTCATAATTATGGAGACTCTCTATCTTCATACGAGACCTGCCAAATATTTACGCCTGTTACCAGGGCTGAAATAAGACCGATAACAATAACGGTAAACACTTGAACTGCATGATTCACAAGGGTAAAGCCGGCGGCGTCCTTGGCGGTAACGCCGAAAAGGGCCAAAGCAAAAACGCCGCCTGCCTCCCAGATTCCCCAGAAACCCGGCACAGACGGCAGGGCAATAAAAAAACAGACAATGATCATAACCGCTGTAATTTCTTTAAACGACAGCTCAATGCCCGGGCAGCCTAAAGCTAAGATGTAATAGGAAAAAGCTGTAAGTCCCCATACAACAATCGAAAGCCCGATACAAATGTATATCTTTTTCGGATATTTAACAAGTGTAAAACCAATGGCTAAATTTTCAACCAAGCCAACCAGCGGCAGGCAGATTTTTTGCTGCAGTTTTAGTTTAAAAGAAGGCCCGCTGAAGAAAAAGACCGACGGGATTGCCATGATAGCATTGTTGGTCACTTTGCGAGTTTTATCAAAACTGACCATGATGATGCCGGCAATCAGGACTACAAACAATTGCAGCATGCTGTGGCCGACCATGATAAGGGTTTTCTGGTTTAAATGATAATTTCCAAAGGTGATATCAAGACCGGGATCAATCTTAACGGTGGCGAATAAAACAGCGAAAAGCACCATTAGGATACCAACATCAAAGACCCTTTCAGCAGCTACGGTTGCAAGCCCTGTTAGAAATGGAACTTTTTCCTTCTTCAGCAGCACCGCCGGCCTCGCCAGTTCACCGACCCTGCCCGGAAGGATGCAGTTTATCATAAAACTTATCATCATGGGATTAAATGCCTGCCAGAAACTGACTTTATGAGCTGATTCCAGGATAATCTGCCAGCGGTAAGCTCTCATGACAAAAGCTATGAATATAACCACAACCGCAGGTATTATCCAAAGGTAGTTTATAGATCCAAGGTAAATGATAAGTTCGGGAAATGGTACATTTCTAAAAGCAAGATAAAGTGCCAGGGCAGATAGTATTATCCCCAGAATCAGGGAGATGATTGTTTTATTTTTCATATTAGAACGTAGAGCGCAGAGAATATTTGAAGCACCCTGCAGCCCCGCTGAGCGGGATAAGCTGTCCTGCAGGGAATATTCTGCCGTTTGGCAGTGCTTCGCAGCGACTGTAAGGAATTCTGCCAATTTTTTGATTCGCTCGCTAACCCCGCAGTCCCGCTGGGCGGGATCTTCGCTTCGCTGCGGCAACTGCGGGGAATGTGCTCGCTGTTGCAGTTCAAGACTAAAGGCCTAAGCCAGGATTGTGCGTGCTTTTTCAATATCTTTTTTAATTTGTTCTGCCAGTTCGGCAATACCTGGAAACTTTATTTCGTCTCTAATGCGTTCGACAAAGTTAACACGGATTCTCTGCCCGTAAATGTTTTGGTCAAAGTCTAATATATGTACCTCAACGGTAAATGGAGTGTCGCCGAAAGTGGGGCTGTATCCAATGTTGGCTACGCCTTGGTAGAGGTTGCTCAGGCACTCAACCGTGACGGCATAAACACCGGTTTTGGGAGATAATTCATCATGCAGAATTATATTTGCCGTCGGAAATCCGAGAAGTTTTCCCCCTCGGTTGCGGCCGGTCGTGACCAGGCCTCTGATCTGATAATTGCGGCCCAGCATTTTTTGGGCTTCAACAACTTTACCGTCTATAATAAGCTCTCGTGTTCGCGTACTGCTGATCCTATCAGTCTGGATTTTCGACGTCTGTATCCAGTTGGCTACAATCACTTCAAAACCGAGATCCTTGGCATAAGTCTTTAGAAGGTCTAGATTTCCTTCGCGGTCTTTACCAAAGGCATAATCATTACCCACAACAATAGCTTTCATGCCGATACGCTTTACCAGGATATCTTCCACAAATTCTCTTGCAGGTATGGCGGCGAATTGCAGGGTAAAGGGGACACAGATAGTCACATCGATACCTGACTTTTCGATCAGTTCGATTTTTTGCTCATAGAGGGTAATCAGGGGCGGATGTCCGTTTGATTTGAGTACCCTTATCGGGTGGGGTTCAAAAGTCATTACAATGGAGGTGCCGCCGAGGGCGTCGGCCTTTTCGGTTATTTCATAAAAAAGGGCCTGATGCCCTATGTGGACACCATCAAAATTTCCGATGGTAACTACCGCATTTTTAAAAGGCTTTTCAACGTCATTTAAATTTTCAACGAGTATCATTGTATCCTTTTTAAGACTTTAATAACTGCTTGACAACAAAAACAAAAAAGAATATATAAAGCACCTTGTATTTTAAATCAATCTAATTATTAGTGCCGAAGTGGCGGAATTGGTAGACGCGCTAGGTTCAGG
>JAQBHK010000547.1:0-4309 GCA_032127815.1 Desulfobacterales bacterium | reverse complement strand
TCTGTGAAAAACTGGGATGCGAATGATACATAACCCTATGGCGTTTCTTGTTGACCCCTTCCCCACCTTTACCACGTTTCTCGCGGTTGTTAGGGTTAGGATTATAAGTCTCTGATATGGGTTTACCCTGTGAAATTTGGCTATGCCAACCTCTTTAGGAGGATTTCACTGGGGTTGAAATGAAAAATCGTGGGTTGAAAATCGGTGTTATTTTAGCCCTTTGGACTTATTAAATTACCTCACAGACCCACTTAGGCAGACACAGACAAAAATGGATATTATATAGAGTTTAAATAGTGTGGTTTCTGAGGCTAATAAGATCCTTGGGGCAGGCTCCTTGGTAAAAATATATAAAAATACATTGTTGATCGAATTTCATGATAAAGGAGGAGGTTGATAATGGAAATACAATTTATTACTGATGTACAAGGTAAGAGGACTGCGGCAATTATCCCCTTCGATGAGTGGGAACGGACTGAGAAAGCAAAGGATATCCTTGAGCATGTCTACCTGGCCGGGATCATTAAAGAACGTAAAGACAGTGAATCAACTGTAAATCTTGACGATCTACTGAATGCAGAGGGGTTGACTCGTGCCGACATGGAAAGTTGAACTAGTCCCGGAGGCACAGGCGGATTTTAACAAGCTGGATGGCAGTGTAAAAAAACTAGTTTTGAAACAGCTTATAAAACTGGAACAGAATCCAAAGTGTGGCGATCCGCTGGGCATCAAAGCTGGCATAAACCTTGAAGGTTATCTTAAACTGTACGCAGACAAGAAGAGAATCAGGATTATTTATCAGGAGATTGACCATATCATCAAGATTATTGCGATCGACAAGCGGGAAGACATGGAAGTTTATCGCATAGCCCTGAAAAGAATCCTATCAATGAAATCAGATTAACATGGGGGCACAAGATAGCTATAGCCGAATCTTTAACCCTAAATGAGCGTAAACAAAATGAGGCTTTTGAAAATCTCTTTGGATTACCGATTTTATGATTTCGCCAAATATTTTTGAAAAACAGAGGTGAAAATTACCACAAATTAGTCTTAAAATAAGGGCAATGGCCTATAATCAGTCTGCATTACAGCCCCGAAAGAGGCTCATTTTGAGGTGAACAACCCGGATTTTGCACACCGGGCGCATTTCACTGGGGTAGCTCCCCGTGGAATTACCGGGACAGGCCGGCAGATGGTACTGGGTGTTGAAAATCATTGGAATTTTACCCCTTTGGACGTATTAAATTACCTCTAAAAAAGATGAGCTGATATGAGCGCAGTAGCAAAATTCGAGAATTTAAAAGATCTGATCGTTGAGTTGTGCGGCCAAAGTGTTTTGCTGGATGCTGATGTCGCCGAAATATACGGTGTTGAGACAAAACGCATCAATGAGGCAGTAAAAAATAACCCTGACAAGTTTCCCGCTGGGTACATCATAGAACTTAATAAGAGGGAGTGAGATTCGTTGAAGTTGAAATTTTCGACTTCAACGAAGGGCGAAAAGGTAAAGCTTCCAAGCGACTTTCCTGAAAAAGGACTGTATATGCTGGCCACCATCCTCAAAAGCCCACAGGCAGTTCAGGCTACCCTGGCGATCATCGAGACTTTCTCAAAAATTAGACAGCTATCAAGAAGCATTCAAGAGCTATCAGCAGTTCAAGACAAGGACAAGCAGAAGGCACTCATGCAGAGAAGCGGAGAATTGATCGCCGGAATCTTTGATGACGACTTGCAAACAAACGGTACCAAAACGTCCATCGAGCTTAACTTTGCGGTTTTGAAGTTCAAGCACACGATAAAGGCCTTTACAAAAAAGCCAACGCAGGCGAAATAACAAACATGACCGGTATCTCCGCACCTTATGAAGAACCCGAACAACCCTCACTTATTATTGATACAAACAAACTTGGTTTACAGCAATGCGTAGATAATGTGGTTAAATTCTTGCTAAAACAGAGTTTGATTAGTACAGTGTGCCAGCCTAAATTTGAGAAGTTGGGGAAAATAAAATTATAAGAAAAAATTTGAGTTATGCAAAGGTCTTGCGGTGAGAAGGAGGAACTATGCGTAAACAAAGAATTGAGTATGATTCACCTGTAGACACCCTTGTGGCTGTAGCTAAACGTCTCAGCAACTATGAGAGCAAATACCAGATGGCATCGGAGGAGTTTTTCGATAAATTTAGCAAGGGACAGTCAGAAGACTCTGAGGATTTCGTCGAATGGGCGAATGACTATCAACACTATATGGCAATCAGGCGTGAAATAGAGGGCCACCTTCAGCATGTTGCTTGACTTCTTATCACAGTACCTTAGAGATGTCGAGGCTGCAGTTCGGAAGTTGAAAGGCGCCTACGTCGAGCGTTATGAAGAGGAAATCGTGGCGGTTAATCGTGTGAATTTGCGGATTAGAGTTCGGTTTCCAAGCGGATATATGTTGGAGTTGAATGAGGCGGTTATTGGCGAAACAGGTCAACTCATGCATCTTGGCTATCGCTATCATTTTCAGGACAAGCAAAACAACCTTGTTTTTCGATATGACAACACGCCACATTTTCCTGGGCTTGAGGGTTTCCCCCATCATAAGCACCTTTCGGATAAAGTAACTGGTGCCGAAGAACCTTCAATTCTTAAGGTAATTGAGGAGGCAAAGCTGTTGGCTTAAGGGGAACATTATGAGCCGTTAAAGGAAAAATGCAGATCTGTGGGCAAAATGCTCGGCTCCATGCTCAACAAAGCGGAGCAATTTTTGATCAAAAGTCATTGATGTTTTTTTCTGACATCTGATCTCCGACCTCTGTCATCGGGCCACAGCGTTCTGATCGGAAAACAAAAAACCCCTCTTGTTCCGGAAATTCCTCCAGCCATTGGAGAAGACAAATTCCTTGCGGAAAAGACAGTTGAAGATGTCCTCAAGCATTTTGGAAAAAGGTTAAAGGATGCCAGACAAAATTATCACAGTTTCGTTGAAAAAGGAATAAAACAGGGACGGCGTGAAGATCTGCGGGGTGGCGGACTGATTCGCAGCAGCGGGGGTGATAAGGCAGGGTTGTTAGGGCAGAAAAAGGAAGACAGAACATGAGCTTGGTTGTAGAGGCTCGGATGTCGCAAAAGTCCTGAATGTTTCAAGAGCATCCGTGAGCAAGGCAATGTCGAGAGGTGAAAAACTGATTGACAAAAAGCAAAGTTTATCGGAATTGCTTAAACAAAGTTAACAAGTAACCAGCGTCCCCCTCTACAGTATGGTTTCGTGGCAGATACGCATTGTTTTGCTGTTCGGATAATCAACGGTCAGCCGGTTGGCGATTTGCTCAGGCGACCAGTCCTGCTCTAGTTTGCATTGTACATAATGGACTAACTCAGGGCTGGATTGTCTGATAGCATGATGAGGCATACGTTTTCTCTTATCAAGAAAGTATTGAGCGGCGTCGTACCAATAAACAGCGTCATCCGCATACGTCGGTCGATTACGTCTGATCTCCCGGCTGATTGTCGTATGGTGACGGTTGAGACGTCGGCCGATTTCACGTAAACTTAAACCGTAAAGAACTAAATGGGAGATGACATAACGTTCCTCAGATGTTAAATGTAAATAGGACATGATGGGCTCCTTCTGGTTGTGGGTTGGTGGTTCTCCTCACATTACCAGATAGCCTGTCATGTCCACTATTCATTTATATGGTTATGGTGCACTTTGAATTCGAATTCACCAAAAATATTCCGAAGCAAGATCGCTGGTTGCCTGGCTGGCTATAGAAGAGACAGGTCATCCAGCAGCGGGGGTTGCAAGATTTCTGGGAATCAGTCGAGTTGGCGTCAAGAAAGCAGTAGGAAGGGGAATGCAGTTAAAAAAGCAGGGGCTTGTCAATGAATAAGTTTACAAAGTTACCAGCGTCCCCTCCTCATTTCTTGCTTTCAGTACCGAAAGATGTTTATTATATTTCAATTTCTTACAAAAAAATAGCAGGGGGGTAAATAATGCAAGAATATACAGTCATAAAAAAAGGGTCAAGTATCAACCACTGTATAAAAATTCCAGCGGATTTTTTATACAAAGATCTTGAAATAAAAATCCGCCCTTTAAAAGATGCGGGCAAGATAAGCATAAAGCTTGAAAGCCTGTTCAAAAAATATCCAGGCGTAAAACCTTTCGTGGACATTAAAGATCCCAAAAAATGGCAGCAGGAATTACGCAATGAATGGAAATAGTGCATTATTGGACAGTAACATACTTATTTATTTGTCAAAAAATGAGCTGTCTTTTTCTATCCTTGATCAATTCGCAGCTCTGTTTATTTCAGTAATTT